>DAOVEW010000140.1 GCA_030668755.1 Bacillota bacterium
TCAGAGCCTGAGATGATTGGCCGACTCCTGCCTTCCGAACCCGATCTGGCATCCATGTTTGGCGTGAGCCGCATGACGGTCAGGCGGGCGTTAGACGACCTCGCCAGCAACGGTCTACTGACGCGCAGGAGGAAGCTTGGCACGCGTGTGTCCCGGCAGAGCCTGCTTACGGAGGACCTAGTGCGTCTGTCAAGCTACACGGAGCAGGCGGCGGCCGCTGGCAGCTCAACACGGACGCAGTTGCTGGACGTCAGACTTCACCTCCCGGATGAACTGGCGCAGGAGCGGCTGCAGTTGAGCGAGGGAGAGCAAACGCTCTGCTTGAAGCGGCTCCGAGGCACGCAGGAGCTATTCCCGGTTGCCTACTTGCACTCGGAGATCCCCGCCCGCTTTGGCATCGGCCCGGATGAAGATTTCTCCTCTTCCCTCTACCGCCTCTTCGAGAGCAAGCACAACATCCCCGTGGTGGGAGCTCACCAGACTATTCGAGCCGCCAAGGCCACCCCCGAGCAGGCCAAGCTGCTCGGGGTGAGCCGCGGTGCTTGCGTCCTGATGATCGAGGGGATCACGTTCACCACTGGCGGAGTACCCCTCGAGTTAGTGAGGGGCGTGTACCGGCCAGACCGCTACCAGTTCTCTGTTTACCTGAAGCGCTGAGCATCGCTGACGCCGCCCCTTGCGGGAGCACAAGCCGGCTGGAGGCGCTGGCAGACTCCGCGGTACCGACCTGCACCACAACTGCCCTAACCCGCAGTCCACCACGCAGCACGCTCCGTCCGGTCAGCGGGCATTCTACCTCAGATTTGCCCCGATCTGTCCACACGGAACTCCCCCGAAATGTAATCGCTGGGAACCCACGGTTGACAGGGAGCAGACATCGAGTTATAATTGTATATACATAATGCGAGGGGGCTCAAGCCACAGGGGGGTGAGCGGGAGGCTCTGCCGGTGAGGAAAGGAGGTGGCGAGGAGAGGTCATATCCGGCAGTACAGCACTACTGTAGCTCTGCACCTGCCACATCACGAGCATCTCTACCTGATTTGTGAGGAGGCCATTGAACATGCTCGCTCAGAGGAGAGCAAGCGGTTTCACCCTCATCGAGCTGCTGGTAGTTATCGCGATCATCGGGATTCTGGCCGCGATGGTGTTTCCCGTGTTCGCAAGGGCGCGCGAGTCGGCCCGCAAGGCGGTGTGTCTCTCGAATGTGAAGAACATCGCCCTGGCCATTCAGATGTATTTGGCGGACAACAATGACACACTGCCCCCCGAGGAACACCGAGAAGAGGTCCTCGAGTACTTCTCAGCATGGCCTGGCGGCTCCGAGCCGGGCGAAAGCGATCCGGACTGGTGTGTACACTACAGCAATCCGTATCTGCGCTTGGCTGTAATACTCGACGAGTATATTAAGAACCGAGACGTGTGGCGGTGTCCCAGCGCGAGCCGCGTCGCGGGAGCTTCTTGGATCGTCCCCGGCCCAGACTGGTTTTCCTACCTCCAGGCCTGGGAAGGCAGTTGGGGCGCAGGTCACGACGGCATCGCTGGTCCATGCTACTACGCCTGGCCCCCCGGCTGGGGGGGTGAGGTCACCGACACTCTCCTTCAGGACAGACTGGCGACTCCCATCTATGGGGATCTGGCGGGCGGGCCCGTAGCGCAGAAGGCCTTTGTCCAGAGCATAGGGACCACAGGCTGGCCGGAGCTGAAGCTTGTCGAGGTCCAGGACCCGGTCAACTTCGTCATTATTGGCGACGGCGGTGCGGTCGTCGAGGACATGTTCCTCGGCAACTTGGCCTACCCCGACATCTGCGCCATCGAATGTGCCAACGAAGTGTGTTGGTGGGCGGACTGGGACCTGTGCACCTGGGCGGCCGACTGCGGCCTCTACGGATACGCTCCGAACGATGGCAGCTTCCTTGCCAATCCAGAGCTCCGTAAACCCTACACTCGACACCTGGGCGGCGTCAACCTCGGCTTTCTGGACGGGCACGCCCAATGGATGAATTCCGAGGCCCTGATCAGCAAGTACAGGGAAGGCGAGCTTGAGGGCGTCAAGACCCGCGGCCCGAACTCGGAGTGCGACAACCATTACTTCTCCACGACCTACCCCGGAGTGCCGACCCTCTGGTAGGTAGATCATCGTCGAGTGCCCCCCTTAGGGCAGCGTGAAGCTATGCAGGGAGACGGAGCGCCATTCAGGCGCGCCGTCTCCCTGGCGGGGGCATGGCGGTTTCGCCAGGTACTGGCCAGACATCATTGGGGCTGACACGCCATACCGTGGCAAAGACCATGAGGAAGCCGGCACGAGAGCATCTGAGTTCCTGGGGCATGTGCGACATGGGCGCCGTCCGGAGGTCAAGAGGTACCGCATCGAATTCGCGCTCGATGCCGGTCTATCGAAACACCAGATCGAGCTCATTCACCAGACCGTGCTCAATATCCTGGATGAGACTGGTTTCGCCTGTGATCGCGTCCCCTCCGTTGACGCGGTGACGTGACTGCCCCAGGGCAGCGTTCCAGAATGGGCGGCTCAGATTCTCACCAGCGTTGGTGAACGCCATGATTGAGGAACTCCGCTGCGTGGGCCGAAAACGCCGGCCCGTGGCGCGGGTGCGTGTTACCACCCTCTGCGTAGGGGCGAATGTGGCAACGCATTAGGCCTCCGACAAGGGAAGAAACATGTCGCCTAGAGAGCGCCTGTTGGCAGCGATAGACGGGGCACCGGGTGCTCTGGTGCCGTGCAGCTTTATGATATTCCGAGCGCTGAGCGACAAGTGCCGGGATGAATACGAGTTCGCCACCCGGCAACTGGAACTGGGCCTGGACGCGTGCGTGCGTCTGGACGACCTCCCGGTGCGCTTCGCGCCGGAGGTGAACATCCGCGAGTGGGTCACTCCTTCCGGCGAGGGGGAGGCGCCGCTGCTCACCAGGCTCTACGAGACCCCCGCCGGCAGCCTCACCTCCACGGTGAGACAGCACGAGGGATGGCCCTATGGTGACCGACTTCCACTCTTCAGCGACTACATCACTCCGCGCGCCGTGAATCACCCGGTGGCCGCTCCGGAGAACCTGGATGCATTGCGATACCTGCTTGTGCCCCCGGGCGAGGACGATATCCGGGTGTTCCTGGAGGAGGCGGCGAGGCGGAAGCGCTTCGCCGACGATCACGGTCTCATGCTTGCAGGCGGGTGGCGGGGAGAGCGCCTCGTACCGGGCGAGGACAGGTTGCTCGTCGGTGCCGAGTTCGGCACAGTCTCGGTGGTGGATACCCTGATGTGGCTCTGCGGCGGGACCGAGCCGCTGCTCTGGGCCTACGATGACCCCGACTTCCTCGACGAGCTAATCGGCCTGCTCGAGGAATGGAATCGCGCCCGCCTTGCAATCCATCTAGAGGCGGGAGTGGACGTCGTGTTTCGTCGCGCCTGGTATGAGGGCACGGACTTCTGGTCTCCGTCCCTGTACCGCAAGTCCATCCTTCCGACCGTGCGCCGGGACGTGGAACTCGTACACCAGGCCGGGGTCCGCTACGCTTACATCATCACCACTGGCATGGCGCCTGTCGCGGACCTGATTCTGGAGGCCGGCGTGGACGTCATCGTTGGCATAGATCCAGGTATGGGGAAAGGCACCTCCCTGCAGGAGGTGCGTGACTCCCTGGGCGGGAAGATCGGGCTCTGGGGCGGGGTCAGTGGCCCTCTCGTAGTCGAAGAAGGGAGTGAGGATCAGGTCCGATCGGCCGTCGAGGAGGCAATCTCAATCCTGGGCGAAACTGGCCGCTTCATACTCTCTCCAGTGGACAACGTTCGCGCCGACACAGAGCAATCCTGGAGAAATGTCAAGGCCCTTATCGAGACCTGGCGCTCCTTGACCCACAGCGCTTCGTAATCGAGGCCCCAGATGGATCTGCTGATCGGGGTTGATGGCGGCAGCACGAAGACGGCAGGAGTCATCGTGAGTCCGGATGACCGCATGCTCGCGCGGGCGCGCGGCCGCAGCTCTGCCATAGTCGGGGCCCCCGACCCCGAGGCCTCGGCGGTACTCGCTTCGATAGTGGATTCCCTCTGCAGCCAGGTCGGGGCGTCTCGTCACGACGTTCGGGCGTGTGGTATCGGCCTGAGTGGCGTTGACTTCGATGACGAGTTCCCCATGCAGCACAAGGGGATCGCCGCCGCGCTGCATATCCAGCAGGACCGCGTATTCCTTGTGAATGACGCCGTCGTCGCCCTGTGGGGTGCCACGGCAAATCCGGCCGCAACTCTTCTCCAGCATGGCTCCGGGTTCACCGGGGCTTACCGTGCCGAGCATGGCGCCGAGGTGCTCTTCGACCACCTAGGGGTGGCCCACACCTTCGATGTCCGCCACGCACTCGTCGCTTTGGTCGCCCGGATGATCAACGGTATGGTCGAACCTACGCACCTCAAGCAGAAGACACTGGCCCACTTCGGCATAGAAGACGAGCAGAAGTACTGCGAGGCTGTCTATCGGCATCTCATCCCTGCTGAGCGGCGCGTCAGCACGCCTCCTCTCATCTTCTCATCCTGGCTCGAAGGCGACCCCGCCGCGGCCCACCTCGTCGAAAGCGCAATCCGCGACTATGCCCTCGCAGCTAAGGCCATGATTGCAGCAACCGGAAGCTCGAACCCCGATGTCACCTTCGGCGGCGGCGTCCTCGCCCGGGCGCCCGACGAGTTCTGGAAGTCCCTCGCATGCGCTGTCCGGGAATCGTACCCGGATGTCACGGTCAAGCGGCCCGACCTCGCGCCCGAGTTCGGGGCCGCCGTCATGGCGGGGTATCATACCGGCATGGACCCCGTGAAGCTCTTCCGTCAGCTTCACGTCCATGCCCAGCCCAACGGGTGAAGACATGAACCGCTCTCTATCAGTGTGTATCGTCGGCGCGGGCAGCTCGTACACTCCCGAGCTGGTCGAGGGGTTGCTCCAACAGGACCCGGCCCTTCTGCCTATTCGTGATCTGCGCCTCACCGATAT
>DAOVEW010000251.1 GCA_030668755.1 Bacillota bacterium
AGACGTTCGCTCGGCCCACGCCGCCCTCAGCCACTCGAACGCATCGTACTACCCCTCCGCCCTGTTCATCGCCACCCGCGGGCGCGCCGGCGGAACCTCATTTCTCGATACACCCACAGGCGCCGTCTCGTTCTCCACCGCAACAGAGCGGCGAGATGCCGAGGTGCTCCTCAGCCAGCTCGTCTGGGAAACCGGCCGGAACGACTCCGTTCGGAGTTCCCGTCATTCCCTGGGCGCAGCCCTGGCCCGCGAGCAAGCGGCTGTGCAGGACCTTGTCCTCGCGGTCGCGCAGCGCTACTACGCCGCCCTCGCGGCCGAGCAGCTCGTACAGGTGGCCAATGCCGACCTGGCAGCCGCGCTCGATCATGAGAAGCTCGTCCGGGCGCGGATCGAGGTCGGCGAGGCCGCGCCGGTGGACACCGCGCCCGCCGAGGCGAACCTCGCGGCCGCGGAGTTCACACTCCTACAAGATGAGAACAACGCCGACCTCGCTAAGGCCCGGCTGAAGCGGGAGATCGGAGTCCCTCCCACCTACTCCTTACAGCTCGCGCTCCCCAACGGCAGCTTCGCCGAGACGTCGGCTCCCTCGCTGGAGGAATCGCTCGCCGTCGCCCGCCGGAATCGGCCCGGCCTCCTCGGCATGCGGCAATCGGTGTTGGCCGCCGAGCGCGACCTGCACCACGCCGAATCCTCGCGCTGGGGCCGCCTCGGGCTTTCAGCCGAATACGACATCGGCCTGGCTGGAGCCCGGCGGGACACCGACTCGTGGGCCGTCTTGGTCTCCGCGACGGGTGTCTTGTTCGACGGCGGCACCCACAGAGCAGAGGTTGATGCGGCGCGGGCCCGTCTGGGGTCCCTCGAGGCTCGGGAACAGGATCTGCTCAATCAGGTCGGCCTCGAGGTCGAAAGCGCTCTGCTGCAAGTCGAGACCGCGCGCAAGAGCGTGCAGGCGGCCCAGAAATCCGTCGCCAGCGCGGAGATACAGCTCGCCGGCGCCGAGGCGAAGTATCGCGAGGGAGTGGGGATATTCGTCGAGATCCTCGACGCGCAGGAGCAGGTCGCGCGCGCCCGAGCAAACCACGTCCAGGCCGTCTACGATTACCGGACATCTCTCGTCGCGGTCGAGAGGGCCACAGGCACCCTTGCCCCCACCTGCCCGCCGGCGGGACTGCCATGATCGAAGCCCTCGACCTGCACAAAGAGTATCGCCTCGGTGCGGTCACTGTCCCCGCGCTCCGCGGCGTCTCCCTCTCCGCGCAAGAGGGCGACTTCATCGCCATCATGGGCCCCTCGGGCTCCGGCAAGTCCACCTTCATGAACCTCCTCGGCTGCCTCGACCGGCCAACAAGCGGGGCCTACCGCATCCATGGCCAGGAGGTCTCTGCCCTCTCCGACGACAGGCTGGCCGAGATCCGTAACTCCCTCATCGGCTTCGTCTTCCAGACCTTCAACCTGCTCCCGCGCATGGACGCCCTCCACAATGTCGAGATTCCGCTCCTCTACGCAGGCACGAGAAGGCGAAGAGAGAGGGCCCGGAGAGCGCTCGAAGCGGTCGGCCTCGGTGACCGGCTCCACCATCGCCCCTCTGAGATGTCCGGCGGCGAGCAGCAGCGCGTGGCAATGGCCCGCGCCCTCGTCAACGATCCATCGCTCATCCTCGCCGACGAGCCCACCGGCAACCTCGACACGCGCACCGGCGAGGAGATAGTGGGCGTCCTTCAGGAGCTGAACCGACAGGGGAAGACCGTCATCCTCGTGACTCACGAGCGCGAGATTGCCCAGCACACACACCGCATTGTCAGCTTCCGCGATGGCGTGACCGTCTCAGACGAGACCGTCCCCGATCCCATCGACGCGCGCGAGCGGCTCGCCGCGCTACCCGCACCCTCCTGCTGAGGGCCGGCCGGACCCCTGCAGCGAAATGGCCTTCCCGGTCTTCTGCGACCGCTCGATGGCGTCCAGGACGCGGGCCACCTGGAGCAGCTCCTCTCCCGAAGCGTTCATCTTACGGCGCCGGTCCAGGCAGGAATCCACAAAGTGCCAGTAGGCGCTCGGCGTCTTCCCCGCGGGTCGGATCACCTTCTGCGTGGGCTTTCCGGCCTTCGTATCCTGATAGAGCGTCGCCTTGTGCTCCCAGTCCTGCCAGGCCGCTCCCGCTTTTGTCCCGAAGAGCTCGTATCCCAGATGGGGCAGCTGGTGGGCATCCCAGCTCACCTCCAGGAAGATCGTCTGGCCCGTGGCGCACTTCACCAGCGCCGTTGCGAGGTCGTCCACATCACCTCTCACGCCGACCTTTGCCAGCCGATCAGGCAGCAGCTCTGAGTACATGGAGGCCAGCACCGAAGTGGGCCTGGGCGATCCGATCAACCACCAGGCCAGGTCGAACAGGTGCACGCCGATGTCTATCAGCGCGCCGCCCCCGGCCTGCCGCTTCTTCACAAACCACTCACCCCGCGCCATCTCACCCGTCGGTGGGAAGTCCGCAAACGGGATCCCCTTGCGCCGAATCCAGTGTGACCTCGCGTAGTACACCTTGCCGAGCTCACCCCGACCGACGCGCTGTCTCAGCTCCTCATGGACGGGGTCGAAACGCATCCCCACATTGATCATCAGGCGCTTCCCGCGCCGCTTCGCCGCCCGCACCATGGCCTCCGCATCCGCCAGGCGTATCGCAATCGGCTTCTCGCAGAGCACGTCCTTGCCGGCCTTCAGGGCGGCGATCGTCATCTTGGGATGCAGGTAGTTGGGCGTGGCCACCGCGACGATATCAAGCTCCTCCATCGCAATCATCTTGCGGTAGTCCCGGAACACGTGCTTCGCGCCGTACTTGTCCGCGAAGGCCTGAGCCTCCGGGACGTTCAGGTCGCACACCGCCAGCAATTCCGAATTTGGATGAGTGGCGAACCCCTCCATGTGATAGCGACCCATCCCCGTACCGATCACCCCGGCCCTCAGCTTCCTGCTCGAACGTCGCATGGCAACCTCCAATCGCGCTCCGCGCTTCGCCGCCGGGCCACCTCTCTCCTGCGGAAAGGAGCTTCTCGCCCCGGCGAAGAACGCTTCTAACCGCGGAAGGGCGGTCCTGTGGAACGCGACTTGCCTGCCTCCGAAGCATCACGCGAGAAGCCGGCGACGCCTGTCACGCCGCGCGCGGTCCTCACGGGCGCGGTTGCCGTCGCGCTTCTCGCCGTCATCAACCCCTACCTCGCGTTCCAGGCCCACCCCTGGGACGTCGGTTCCGGCTCTCTGCTTGGCAGCCCCGTAGTCGTCCTCTTCTTGCTCGTCCTCATCAACGGCCTGCTCATCCGTCTCTGGCCCGGGCGCGCCTTCACCCGCGGGGAACTGCTCGTGTGCTACGGCATGCTCATCGTCTCCGTCGGCCTTGCGATGCAGGGCGGCCTCCCCTACATCGTCTCCGCGACCGTTTACCCCTTCTACATGGCCACCCCGGAGAACGGCTGGGAGCACATGATGTGGCCCCAGATTCCGCTCTTCCTGCAGCTCACCAGCCTCGAGGGCGTCGCTTGGTTCTGGGAGGGGCTGCCGGAGGGAACGGGCATCCCCTGGGCCGCCTGGTTGACGCCCATGC
>DAOVEW010000224.1 GCA_030668755.1 Bacillota bacterium
GCTCCTCCGACTCCGCCAGCAGCCGCCGAACGTCCGCCTCCACCGCCGCAAACTTCTCCTTGCCCACCGTGAAGTTCCCAACCATGCTGTTCAGCGCCGTCCCCAGCGCGCCCACCAGCGCCGCCGCGCTCCCGCCGCCGGGAGTCGCTGCTCCCGACGCCAGCGCATCCGTATACGTCCTCAACGGCTCCTCAAGATATCCCATCAATCCCTGTTCGGCAGGAGCTTGCCTCCTGCCATCCCTAGAACAGCCCGACCACCTTCCCGTCTTCGTTGATGTCCACATTCACCGCCGCCGGCGTGCTCGGCAGCCCCGGCATCGTGCTGAACGTCCCCAGCACCGGATACAGGAAGCCCGCTCCCGCGCTCGGGCGGATGTCTCGCACCGGCACCCGGAAGCCCCGCGGCCTGCCCTTCAGGTTCGAGTCGTGGGAAAGCGACAGGTGCGTCTTCGCCATGCAGATCGGAAGCTTGTCCAGCCCCCACTTCGTGAAGGTCTCGATCTTTCGCTCCGCGACTCGGTCGTAGTCCACCCCGTCGGCCCCATACACCTCGGTGGCTATGGTCTCGATCTTCTCCTTGATCGACATATCGTCCGGATACAGGAACTTGAAGTCGTTCGCCTTCTCGCAGGCCGCTGCCACCGCCTCCGCCAGCTCGGTGCCCCCTTCGCCGCCCTTGGCCCACACCTCCGACAGATAGGCCCCTTCCGCGCCGGCCGCCACCGCTTGCTCTCGGATCAACTCGACCTCGCGGTCCGTATCCTCCGTGAACCGGTTCACCGCAACCACGACCGGTACGCCGAACAGCCGCGCGTTCTCGATATGCTTCGCCAGATTCTCGCAGCCCTTCTCCAGAGCAGGCAAGTTCTCTTCTACCAGCTCCTTCGGCAGAGGTCTGCCCGGGCGCACCGTCCCGATTCCTCCGTGCATCTTCAGCGCCCGCACGGTCGCCACGATCACCACGCAGTTCGGCACCAGCCCGCTCACCCGGCACTTGATGTTGAGGAACTTCTCCATCCCGCAGTCCGCGCCGAAGCCCGACTCCGTCACCACGTAGTCCGCCAGCTTCAGCGCCATCTGGTCCGCTATGATCGACGAGTTCCCGTGCGCGATGTTCGCGAACGGCCCCGCGTGCACGAACACCGGCGTGTTCTCCAGCGTCTGCATCAAGTTCGGCATCAGCGCGTCCTTCATCAGCACGCACATCGCCCCGGCCGCCTTCAGGTCCTCCGCCGTCACTGGCTCCCCGTTGTAGGTCTCGGCCACGATGATCCGCGCCAGCCGCTGCCGCAGGTCCCCCAAACTCGTCGCCAGCGCCAGGATCGCCATCACCTCGCTCGCCACCGAGATATCGAATCCCGTCTCCCTAGGCACTCGTCTCTCGCCGCCCAGCCCCGATACGATGTTGTACACACCCCACTTATCGTTTAGATCGATCACCCGCCGCCATGAGATGGTCTGCGCGTCGATGTTAAGGCGGTTCCCATGCTTCAGGTGCGCGTCGATCATCGCCGCCAGCAGGTTGTTCGTGATGCTCACCGCGTGCACGTCCCCGGTTAGGTGCAGATTGAAGTCCTCCATCGGCACTACCTGGGACTGCCCGCCCCCGGCCGCGCCCCCCTTGATCCCGAACACCGGCCCCAGGCTCGGCTGCCGGATACACGTCACAACCCTCTTGCCCAACACGCCCAGCGCCTGAGACACCCCAATCGTCGTGACCGTCTTCCCCTCTCCAAGCGGCGTCGGCGTGATCGCGGTCACATCTATGTACTTGCCGCTCGGGCGGTCCTTGAGCCGCTCCAAAAGGCTCAGATGCACCTTCGCCTTCCACCGCCCGTACAGGTCCAGGTCATCCTCTTCAATCCCGAGACCCTCCGCGATCTCCACGATCGGCCGCATCTCGGCAGCTTGTGCAATCTCAAGGTCGCTCTTCACCTTCTCCTCGCCCTCCGTTATGTAGTCTGTGTCATGCCAGCGCCCCAGCTAGCCGGCCGCCACGAGCTCTCGCTCCTCATACGTCATCGGCGGCAACTCGTAGGGCAGGAGCCCCTAGGCCCGGCCGAGCCGGGCCGGGGTGGCGGCCCGAAGGGCCTAGCCACTTGCCTCCTGCCACAACGCCTCAGCCGGCCGCGACCGGCTCTCGCTCCTCATACATCATCGGCCGCAGCTTCAGCCCCGCCCGCTTCTCGTTCATGCGCTCGATCATCATCCGCGCCGCAGCCACCGGGTCCTTCTCAAAGGCCCAGGTCGCGCCCACCTCCTGCTCCATCTCCTTGGTCAGATAATCATTGACAGCCTGCGACCCCTGCACCGGCAGGGGTGTGCCGAGCACCGTGTAGATTCCGGAGCCGACCACGTACATCCCGATCGACACCGCTTTCTCCGACATCCACTCCGGCGCCGCCCCCGCCACGGGCAGCTCACTGATGTCCTCCCCGAGTCCGCCCTCGTTGATTATCTCGGAGCAGGCAACCAAGATTCGGCTGTTGTCCACACACGAGCCCACGTGCAGCACCGGCGGAATCCCCACTGCCTCGCAGATCTCCTGCAGCCCCCGCCCCGCATACTGGAAGGCCGCCTCCGGCGTCATCAGCCCCTCCTTCGCGCACGCGATCGCCGAGCAGCCCGTCTGGAGCACCAGCACGTCATTGCGAATCAGCTCCTTCACCATCTCCACGTGCCCAGAATCAACCGGCTGCACGTTCGGGTTGCAGCATCCCACAACCCCCGCAGCTCCCCGAATCCGCCCCTCGATGATCCCATTGTTGAGCGGCCGGTACGACGGCCGGAACCTCCCGCCCAACAGCGTGAACACATACTCCGCCGTGAACCCCGCCACCAAGTCCATCGTGTGCTTGGGGATATTTACGCTCTCCTTCTTCCGCTCCGGAAACTTCTCGACGGCCGCCCGCACGATCTCGCGAGCCACATCGAGGGCCCGCTTCTCGTCGAACTCGATGTGGCGCACCCCCGCCATCCGTCCCTTCGGCGAAGTCGTGATCAGCTCGGTGTGGAAGCAGTTCACCGCCTCGCTCAGCCCCGGCATGAGGCACTGCACGTCCACCACTATGGCCTCCACCGCGCCGGTCGCGATCGCCAGCTCCTGCTGGAGGAAGTGTCCCGCCGACGGAATCCCCTGCCGCATCAAAATCTCGTTCGCCGTGCAGCAGATCCCGCTTAACTGGATCCCCTTCGCCCCCTTCTCCTCCGCCAGCTTCACCAGCTCCGGCTCCCGGGATGCCTCCACGATCATCTCCGACAGAATCGGCTCGTGGCCGTGCACCACGAGGTTCACCTTGTCCTCGCTCAACACGCCCAAGTTAACCTTCGCTCGGATGGGCACTGGCGACCCCAGCATAATGTCCTGAAGATCGGTCGCAATCATCGAGCCGCCCCAGCCGTCGCTGAGCGCGGTCCGGATCCCGTGGCGCAGGATATTGCGGTAGTCCGCGTCAACTCCGATGTGCGTCCGGTGCATGCACTCCACGATCTCCCGGTCGATACCCCGCGGCATCACGCCAAGCCCCCGCCACACCTTCTGCCTGGCCTCCGGCGCCCGCGCCGGCAGCTTCAGCTCCCCCTCCTGCTGCCCGAACTCCGCCATCGCCCGCTCCCCCAGCTCGAGCGCTATCTCCTGCGTCGACTTCCCATCGACCTCCACTCCGTACTCGCCAGCCACAGTGCGCAGCTTAACCTCGTCCTTGATGGTGTAATCCTTCGCTTCGCCTTTGGCCATCAGCAGGAATGTGTGGGCAACATCCCGGCCGTGGTCGGAGTGCGCCGCCGCTCCTCCCGCGACCATGCGCAGCAGATTTCGGGCCACAATCGTGTCCGCGGTGGCCCCACACACTCCGGTTCTTCTCTCCTTCGCCGTGGAGATCACCCGACAAGGCCCCATGCTGCAAATCCGGCAGCAGATCCCTTGCTGTCCGAACCTACAAGTCGGCTGCTGTCGCTCGTAGCGA
>DAOVEW010000043.1 GCA_030668755.1 Bacillota bacterium
ACGAGAAACTGGATCCCGGGTCGCGCCGCAGGGCCGCGAAGGCAGTCGCCGCGATCAGGAAGAGCGATCCCGAGACGATGAGCGCCATAGCGAGCGGCGAAATCGGTGACGCGTTCATTGTTGGCCCACGCTAGTTACAGAGAGAACGTCTCGCGAGACCTTCGCGCTCCATTCCAGCAGCGGAGCAGGCCAGGTGCTGATCACGATCAAGGCAGACACAAGCAGGGCGAGCTGGAGCGAGGACCACGCCGTGCGCCAACGGAGGCTCGGCGGCGGCTCCCTGCGCAGGAAGGCGCGACGGAAGGCGTCCAGAACGGCCAGGCCGATGACGATATCGCCGAAGATGACCGCGAGCAAAGTCCAGGTGTTGCCTTCGGCGGCCAGAGCGCCGAGCAGGAGCTGCTGGACGCGGAAGCCCGGCAGAGGCGGCACTCCCGCGAGCGATAGGCCGCCAAGTAGCAGCGCGGCGCCAGCCAGCGGTGTGCGCCGCACGAGGCCGCTGAGACCCGCTATCGCGTCGGTGCCCACCGCCGCGCGCACGGCGCTCGCGGCGGACCAGAGCGCGAGGAGAGCGAGGGGGGCCACCAGCAGGTGAAGGGCGGCGGCCCGGACCGCCTGGGCGCCGGCCTGCGGACCTCCCGCCGCGCCGATGGCAATGAGGAGATAGCCTGATTGGGCCACGGTCAGCCAGGCGGCCAGACAGCGGAGCTCACGGACGAAGGCCGCGCGCAGCGCTCCCCACCACAGTCCCACAAGCCCCAACACTACGGCAAGCAGGCTGACCGCAGGAATGAGCGCCAGGGGAAGTGAGCCCGGGAGGAGTCGCAGCAGCACAGCCCCCGCAATCGGCGGCAGGAGGACTGCAACTGCGAGGGCCATCGGCAGGGAGGTCCGGGCGATCCCTGGCAGCCACCCGTGGAAGGGTGGGGAGACGACCCGCGGCAGCAATCCCACCAGGAGAAGCAGCGCGATGGCGCGCAAGGCGAGCGGCTCGGCCGATACCATCAGCAGGGGAAGCGCTGCCGTCGAGCTATCGCCCGCGCGCTGCCACAGGAGGAGGACGCCAACGACGAAGAGCAGTCCTACTCCGTGGCCCACGGCCAGGAGCTGATTGGCCCGACGCGGCCCGTCCAGGCAGATCAGCAGCCAGAGCGCGACCAGCGCGAGTTCCAGGAAGAGGACGAGGGGGATCAAGTCGGCGCTCAGAGAGGCGGCGACCCCACAGCCGAGAGCGAGCAGCAGCAGTGCCGCTCGGTGGTGCGGCTTCATCGTCATCGGCAAGCTCACGAGGTGGAGGTGCACGCCCAGGCTTACAGCGTAGAGCAGGACGACGATGGCGCTTGAGAACCAGTCGGCGTGGAACCGAAGCTGATACAGGTCGCGGGTCCAGCGGTAGTCGGCAGTCACGCCCTCGGCGGTGATCGCGGAGAGCAAGGAGACAGCGAGCACTACGCCCATGAGCGAGGCGAGCCCACCGAGGTAGAACGGACCCCTTCCCATGGCCTCTGCTTCCCTGGCGGAGTGAACCGGCAGCTTGAGGCGGGGGAAGAGTTCGGCGCACAGCGCTGCGAAGAAGGGCAGCACGAGCAGCCAGTTGAGGACAACCATGTCCGGGCGAATCAAGGCCATGACGAAGGGTCCTTGCTGCTTGGGCCTCCCTCAGACTGAGTGTGAGCGAGCCGCATTGCGCGGCGCCGTCTAGAACGCGCCCTCTACGCTCTCAGCGGTCTCTGCCGGAGCGGGCGGAACTACCTCGAACGCGCTTACCTGGTCCACGAGCACGAACTCGGTATCGGCCAGGACCTGAACCCTCACAGTATGGGTCCCGGGAACGAGGTCTGAGGTATCCCACCGGCAACTGTACGGTGGGTAGTTCATGATGACCTCCGACCTGCCGGCGATATCGAAAGTCACAAAGCGAGCCGGCGGTCCGGTGTAGGCCGCGACCAAGTCCACCACTCCGCTCACCGTCGCCCCAGGCTCTGGGTAGAGGGTCAAGCGCGGGATTTCTGACGGTCTCGCCTCGAAGCTGGGAGCGAACCAGGGAGTGATCTGGCTCCCCCCTTCGGTGCTTTCTTCCTGCCAGTACGACTCCTCGTATTTCTCCGTCTCCGCCGTCCACTCGGCCTCTTCGTACACTGGCTCGTCAGTTTCCCACTCGGTCTCGGCCGGCGATGGCGTCGTCGCAGGCTCTGGAGCGACATCCGCCATCCACGAGGGCGGCGGCGAGTACCCGCCCAGGTAGAGGTAGTCGTAGAGTCCGCCCTCCCAGTACGCATACTGAATGCACACGGCGAGCCCGGCCAGATACTCGGCCGCGGAGAGCCGCTCCCCGTCCACCCACACGGCGGTCGGGATCACCTGGAGCCGATCGATCCAACGCACGCTGGCTGCGCACTGTGCTAGGAATTGATCGGTCGGTATCTCGCGGCCGCTCTCGTCCTCCGACCGGCCGACCGGGTAGTCCTCGGCATCGAGCACCGGAGGTGCGACCTCGTCGGGAGCAATCGGGACCGTCGCTGGGAGCTGGCCGGTCGCCTGCCACAAGTAGGCCGTGCGAGCCAGCAGAACGAACACATGGGCAAGAGATATCCGGCGCAGGCGGCCGTCCGTGGTCTGCACCTGTGCGAAGTCAGGAAGGCTGCCGGTCTCGCCAAGACAGCCGCCGATGAAGTCCGCCAGGTCGGCCACAGACTCCCCGCTCACATTTCGGGAAGAGAAGTCGGGAAGGTCCCAAGTTGGCGCCGCATCCTCTCTCGTGTAGTCTTCGACAGCGGCCTGCGCCAGGCAAGACGACGGGAGAACCAGCAGAAGGAGCACCAAGCCGAGAGCGGCGCGACGGATCATATCCCTTCACCCTCCGGACCGAGGCCGGGATCGAGCGGCTGCTTCGGGTCGAGATAGACGCGCTTGACGCGCCTGCCGATCACCGTCGGCACCTCATGCACGACCGTACCGGCCCACTGGGCTAGCTCATTCGGTGACACGTGGGAGTTTCCCTGTCGCCCCACCAGGACGACCTCCTCTCCGATGCCGGCCTCTTGCGCGAGGCTGAGGTCTATCATCACGTGGTCCATGCAGACAACTCCCACGACGGGACAGCGGCGGCCGCGGACGAGAACGTGGGCCCGGTTGGAGGCGGACCGGGGATATCCGTCGGCGTACCCCAGGGGCAGGACCCCGATGTTGCACTCGTGCGGGGTGACGTATGTGCCGCCGTAGGAGATCGGGCTGCCGGCCGGGATGCGATGAAGGAAGGCGATCCGGGTCTTCCAGGTCAGGGCGGGGCGAAGGTCGAGCGGGGCGAGCCCCGGTGAATCGGGCCGTATGCCGTAGATGAGGAGGCCGCTCCTTACACCGTCGAGACGCATGTCGGGAAAGCGGAGAGTCGCGGCGCTGTTGGCCAGATGGCGCATGCCCACCTGGAGGCCGGACTGGGCGATGGTGCGGACGGCGTGCTCGAATCGGGCGAACTGCCCCAGTGCGTACGCGGGGTCCTCGGATTCGGCGGTCGCCAGATGGGAGAAAACGCCCATAAGCCGCACCTGCGGTAGGCCCGCGATGAAGCTGGCGAAGGCCGCGGCCTCGTCGGGAGGTACGCCGAAGCGACCCATGCCAGTGTCGACCTTGAGATGGACCTTTGCTGGCTCGCCCAGGCGCACCGCCGCACGCGACAGCGCCTGTACGAGCGCTCTGGTGCAGACGGCCTGCACAACGCCGAGGCGCATAATGCGCTGTGCGCTCCGGGGCTCACCGGCTCCCACGTGCAACACCGGCACGCCGATGCCGGCCTTGCGCAGCTCCGCAGCTTCACTGAGACAGGACACCGCGAGACCGTTGGCACCGGCCTCCACGGCCGCCCGCGCCGTCGGAACCGCGCCATGGCCGTAGGCGTCGGCCTTGACCACGGCCCATAGATGACTTCTCTTGCCCAGGAGGGCCTTGACGGCGCGCACGTTGTGGCGGACGGCCGCCAGATCCACCTCCGCCCAGGAGTGAGAGCCGGGGCGCCGCGGCGCCTTCCGCTCGCTGGTGCAAGGTTGGCTGTTTTCCCTCATGTGGTCGGCAGTGTGAAGCTGAAGGTAGAGCCCTTCCCGATTTCGCTCTCCGCGTGCACCTCACCTCCGTGCGCTTCGATTATGGAGCGGACGATCGCAAGCCCGAGTCCGGTGCCGCCGTCCTGGCGCGCACGCGACGTATCAGCTCGACGGAATCGCTCCCAGAGGAAGGGGAGTTCGGCGGCGGCGATGCCAGACCCTGCGTCGGTCACGTCCACACGCACCCAGCCCTCCGTGCGGCGCGCCGCCACAGTGATCTTCCCGTGGGGCCGGTTGAAGCGAATGCCGTTGGAGATGAGGTTCACCAGGACCTGATAGACGCGGTCGGAGTCGGCGCGGACGGGCGGGAGGTCGCTGGGCACATCCAGATCGACCTGGATGTCCTTCTCCGTCGTCTGGGCTTCGAATGCCTCCAGGGCGGCGTGGATAAGCTCCGACAGGTCAACTCCCTCTAGGTTCAGCTCCACAGCGCCTGACTCAATACGGGAGAGGTCGAGCAGGTCGTTCACCAGACGGTTGAGCCGCTTCACCTCGCGCAGGATGAGCGAGGCGCTTCGGGTGCGTTCTTCGGATGTCGCAGCGGTGCCATCTGCGATGGCCGCTGCGAACCCGCCGATGGCCGTGAGGGGAGTCCTGATCTCATGGGAGGCATCGCTGATGAAGCGCCGCCGCATGTGTTCCAGCCGGCGGGTCTCCGTGACGTCGCGCACAACAGCCACCGCGCCCCACCGTTCCTCTTCCCCGGCTCGGACTGGTGCAACCTGGAGCACTAGACTGCGTTGGGGGCTGCGAAGCGAGAACTCGACGCTGCAGAGGCGGTTGCTGGCAAGGCACTGGCTGAACTTGGCGCTTACCTCATCGGGAATGGCGAGTTCTTCGATGTTCGCGCCCAGCGCGCGCTGTTGATCGACGTTGAGGAGCGAAGCAGCCTGCGGATTCAGGAGCGTAACGCGTCCTTCCGCATCGACCGCGAGGATGCCCTCCGCGACCGAGGTGAGAATCCCGCGCAGCCGAGCCTGTTCGTGCTGAAGTTCATCGAGGGTTCCCTGGAGGTTGTCGGCGAGCGAGTCGAAGGAGCGTGCGAGCTCTCCGACCTCGTCCGGCTCTGTGAGGCCGAGGCGCTGGCTGAAGTCTCCCGCGGCCATTTCTGCCACGGCCCCCCGCATGCGTCGGAGGGGACCGGAGATGCGGCCCGAGAGGGCCAGGCCGACCAGCAGTGACACGACGGTGGCGACGAGCACAGCGAGCAGCAGGAGCTGCCGCAGATGCAAGACCGTCTGCTCCACGAAGTCACCCACACTGGCCCGAACGTACAGCGACCAAAGCTCTCCCCTCTGATCGGTGAAGTTCCATTGGGCTAGAAGCATGTCCTCGCCGCACGGGGCCACTGTGCCGGAGAAGACCGCCGTGTCTCCCGCCTCAACCTGTAGTGCGCCCGGACCGGGGGTGTCACCGGTCTCACCGGCGGGCCCCTTGCCGAGGACCTTCTGCTGCGGGCCGCTGGTCCGCAGCACGCAGATCTTGGTCCCGCTGCTCACCTCCATGAGACGGCGCAGGGCATCCACCTCCTCCACCCTCGCCGGTTCGTCGAGCAGGGCCTGAAGCTGGCGCGCCATCGAATAGGTGATGTAGCCCAGGCGCTCCTTTGCCTGCTCCATGTACAGGTTCTCGAAGGTCGTCGCGAGCAAGATGCTCACGGTCGCGAGGGCGACGAGGAGGGTAAGCAAGTTGCCGAGAAAGACCTTCCAGAAAAGGCTTCGCATTGGCCTCAGCGGCCTTATGCCGGTTCCGGCTTGTCGGAGTCAGTCGGCGGCTGGGTCTCGAACTTGTAGCCGAGGCCCCACACCGTGCTGATCGTAAATGACTGAGATTCGGCAGTCTGGGTCTTCTGGCGCAGGCGCTTGATGTGGACATCCACCGTGCGCGCGTCGGACTCGGAGTCATAGCCCCAGATGCGGTCGAGCAACTCGGCCCGGCTGAAGACGCGCCCCGGCCTGCTGGCAAGACACCACAGCAGCCGGAACTCCGTGGGGGTGAGGTGGACTTCCTCGCCGTTGACCTCAACGCGGTGCTGAACGCGGTCGATACGCAAACCGAGGAAGGTCAGAGTCTCCGCCTCCTCGGCGGCCGAGGTGCCGCGGCGCAGCACTGCCTTGACCCTCGCCACAAGCTCACGCGGGCTGAAGGGCTTGACCACATAGTCGTCTGCGCCCAGCTCGAGCCCGACAATCCGGTCCACCTCTTCCGTCCGTGCGGTGAGCATGATAATGGGGACTTGATGGCTGCTGCGAATCTGGCGGCAGACCTCCCAGCCGTCGAGCCCGGGCAGCATGAGATCGAGGACGATGAGGTCGGGATGGTGCTGGCCGTTGAGGCGAAGGGCCTCTCGGCCGTCGCGGGCGTGGATGACCTCGAAGCCCTCCTTCTTCAGATACAGCTCGATGAGCTCCCGCACTGAGTCCTCGTCATCCACGACCAGGACTTTGCGGCCCTTTCCACCAGCCTGGTTGGGTTCTGCTGTCATCTGAGCGCCTCAGCTCTCACCCTCGCGGCCGCCATGGCACCGCGCGCGGGCGAGGTCCTCCTCGATGGCATTACGCACGCGGTTGCACACTGGCACATGCCCCATCATCTCCAACTTCCTGTTTACCACCTACCACCAACGCACGCGGCTCAACCATGCCGCAGTCGAGAAGCTCATCACAGCAGAGGTGACCTTTGCCGTTGATGCGCATACCGAGTCCCATCTTAGCCGATCCCTCAGAGCGATTATAGCACCGGGCTTGGGGCAGGACAATCGCGGTACTGTGAACGATTTGTGAACGTGGCCCGAAGCTCCACCGGCCGGCCCTGCCCGCCGCTCAGGGCCCCGGGGAAGGTCATGCTTTGCGGGCCAGCGCAATGAGAGAGACGCCGACAGGCAGGTTGAAGCGTGTGAGCCACAGGCGCTCGAGGCGAAGCAGGGAGGTGAGGACCCAGTTGATGGGCTTCGGTGGGATGATGAACGCGGTCTGCGCCTCTCGGGTCTTTCTCGGCAGCCTTCTCTGCAGCAGGCGCAGTGCTGCTATCGGAAGAAGGAGAGCCGTGATGAGGTAGGAGAGCTTCTCGATGTGCAGCCCCGCGTCGGTAAGGATGCCGCGCAGGCGCCCGGCGCGGTAGCGCCTCAGATGATC
>DAOVEW010000103.1 GCA_030668755.1 Bacillota bacterium
TCCGCGGGCCGCCGGGGCGCGTGCCGGGAGCCCTACTCGATCTCCTTGATCTCGTACTCCCTGCTTCCCAGGCCCAGCTCGGCCGCGGTCTCCACCTGCAGATACGGATCCTTGTGCCAGATCCGCTCGAACAGATGCCCATCTCCCTCTGCCAGCTCCAACTGCGCCGGCAGTGAGTTCGGGATGAAGTTCTTCGCGTCGACCGAATCCAGCGCCGCCTGCTCGACCGCAACGATGTCCTTGGACGCCATGATCCCGATATCCGGCACCAGCGGCTGCGTGCTGAACCCCCAGCAGTCGCACAGGGGCGTGATGTTCGTCAGCACGGTGACGTACAGCACGCGGTTCGGCTCGAACGTGTCCAGGATGGTCTTCACGGTCCGTGCCATGCCATCCTGGAAGTACCGGATCCCCCCCAGGCCGATCTCGATTGCGCCCGTCGGGCACGAATCAACGCAGTGCATGCAATACCGGCAGTTGTGGGAGAAGATGCTCATCTTGCCCTGATCGTCGAACGAAATAGCACCCCCCGGGCAGTTCTCCTGGCAGATGTAGCAGTGCTCGCACTTCTCCCGGTCCCACTTGAACTCGGTTTCCATTAGGGCGTGAATCCAGCCCCTGGTTCGCTCTGTGACACACCCCATGGCGATGTTCTTGATCGCCCCGCCGAACCCGCACTGTCCGTGCCCCTTCCCGTGGTTGAACACCACCATAGCGTCCACGTCGGCGATGTTCCCCGCAATCTGGACCTTTTCCAGGGATCGGTAGCCTACCGGCTTCTCGTAGAAGTACTTATCCTCCGCTCCGGCAACGGGATAGATCGGCGCGCCCAGGACCTCCTCTGTGTAGCCTCTGGCAAGCCCTCCCGGAATTGAGAAGGACCCGTCCGTGATGAACGGCCACCCACCGCTTTCCTTGATCGCGGACACCAATGTGCGCACGAACAGCGGGTGGATCGTTGTATACCCGAGCCGGTTGCCCACGTGCATCTTCACTGCGACTCGCCGGCCCTCGAACATTGCCTTCAGATCGAGCTGCTTCAGCATCCGCTGGAACTTCGCGGGGAGGGTGGCCTCCGGCTTCAGCGCTTTCACTTCACACGACGCGAATTGAACGGTGCTCGGCATACCTCTCGCTCCATCTCTTGGTTTCCCCGGCCATGCGCAACCGGGCGATCGCTCTTCCTCGCCCGGTCGACCAATGCGGAATCTACCACGGAGACTGGAGGCGTGTCAACTTGCATGGACGCGTCGTGCGAGGGCATCGGCGAACTCCGCTGTCTCATGCGCGGCGAATCGCACAAGTTCTTCCTCTTCTTCACGGTTCCCTCGCGCGCATCCGGTGGACAAATGCCGAGGCGCGTGGTATCCTCCCCGCGAGCTTGACACGTCACGTGCGGCCCCTCTCATGGTCGGAGGCACCGAGGTGAGAGGGGCCTCATGTTGGCCTTATGGCGGTGGGAGTTCGGGGGTAATGGCTACACATCAGGTCCACCTTAGTCTTCAGCGCGCCCCGCGGCGCTCGCGGCCGCCGCTGTCGCTGCCGGCCTACGCGGTATTCCTCTGCGGCGGCAGCGCCGTCGGGGGCACTGTAGCCACTTGGACCGCGCTGACATGTCTGCGAGCCGACGGCGCTACCGCCATTGCCTTCGGCCTCGCAGCCGCTTTCCTCGTCATGGTCATCGCCGCCGCGCTGGCAAGGCGAGTCGCCGCCGCACTCAGCGAACTCACCCGCATCGCCCACCTGGCAGCTTCCGGCGACCTCCGACCTGGGCGCACCGCGCGCGCCGGCTGCGAGATCGCCTCCCTCGTCAAGGCCTTCAACCGGATGCTGGTGAGCTTCTCCGAGGACCGCCAGCGGCTGCAAGCCCTGGCTCGCTCACTGGAGGAGCAGCTCCGCGGGCGAAGCGCCGAGGCGGACGAGCGCAGCCGCGAGCTCGCATCCTTCCTCTATACGGCATCCCACGACCTCCGAGCTCCCGTCCTCAGCATCCAGGGCTTTACCACGCTGCTGGAGCGCAACCTCCGCCGCCGGCTCGATGCCGACTCCAGAGAGCACCTCTCGCGCATCAAGAGCAATGCTGAGGCAATGGATCTCCTGCTGCGCGACCTGCTCGAGGTCTCTCGCGTCGGCCGCGTGCAGGAGGCGGTCGAATGGGTGGATTCCGGCGAAATCGTCGCCTCCGTTCTTCTAGATCTCGAGCCGGAGATCGCGCGCCTGGCCGTCCGTGTCGAGGTCGCCGACCGTCTCCCCGTCGTCGCCGCCTCCCCTCGGCTCCTGGCCCGCGTGTTTCGAAATCTGGTGGACAACGCCATCAAGTTCATGGGCGACCAGCCTATGCCCTGTGTCGCCATCGGCTTCGAGCCCCTCTCCGAAGGCCACCGACTCTGGGTGCGGGACAACGGTGCCGGAATCGAGCCGGACGACACAGATCGAATCTTCGGGCTGTTCACGCGCGCCCGAGGAACGAAGGCCCCCGGCAGCGGCATCGGCCTCGCCATCGTCCGGCGAATCGTCGAGACCTACGGCGGCCGCGTCTGCGTGCAGAGTGACCCGGGTCGCGGCAGCACGTTCAGCTTCACCGTTCCTGCCGCCCATCCCGACAATGGCGGCCCCGGGCACCACCTATCCTCATGAGGTCAGCGCATGGGACGAGCACAATTGCGAGCACTCGTTGTCGATGACAACGCCGACCACGCCCTCCTCATGGAGCGCTCGCTCCGCGAGGACCTGGGTGCCTCCCCCCTGATCGCCGCAAGTGCCCGCGAGGCCCTGGAGCAGCTCCAGCGCGACGCCCCCGACGTGGTAGTGCTGGACTATCGGCTTCCCGACGCCGAGGGCTGGAGCGCACTGGCGGAGATCCGGGCGCACGTCGACGCGCCCATCGTCGTCGTCACCGGACAGGGCAGCGAGAGCGCCGCCGCAGAGGCCTTCAAGGCCGGGGCCGCCGACTATCTCTCAAAAGAGGGTGACTACCTGCACGCCCTCTCGCGCGCCGTCGTCCGCGCTGTCGAAAGCCACAAGCGCCGCCGCCGCGAGCTCGCTCAGCTCAAGAAGACTTCCCAGGCTCTCGCCACGTCTCTCGAATTCGAAGGGGCCGTCGATGCCGCCCTCGAGGGGGCGATGGCGCTTCTCGACGCCGACGGCGCGTGGCTTCTGTTGCCGAACTCGACCGGCACCCTGGAGCTGGTCGGCGCGCGCGGCCTCCAGGGAGAGACCGCCCGCAACCCGAAGGCGAAGTTCCGCAGCCGCATTTCCGCCCCGCTGACGGTCGGCCATCGCGACCGACCGGGTCTTCTCTGCGTCGGCGCCAAGACGGTCGGACGCTTCGGCCCCCACCATCAGGAGCTGCTCAGCGCCCTCGCCGGGCACGCTGCCAGCGCTCTGAGCAACGCCGAGCTTTTCGCCTCCCTCGAGCGCGCCAAGGCACACTGGGAGCGCACCTTCGACTCCATCTCCGATCCCATCGTCATCAGCGACCATCACTTCCGGATTCTTCGCATCAACCGCGCCGCCGCTCGTGCGCTCGATCTCCCCTTGCGCCGCGCCGCCGGCCGCGTCTGCCACCGCGTGCTGCTGGGAAGCGACCAGCCCTGTCCTTGGCACGACGGCCTGGCCCGCGGCGTCTCCGTCTCCACCGATCGCTACCTGCCCCACCTGAGGCGCTGGTTCTGCTTCTCCGCCTTCCCCTTCCAGGACGAGCGCCGGCGTACCGTCGGCGTCGTGCATGTGCTCCGAGATATCACGGAAGAGCGGGAGCTGCAGCAGCGCGTGCTGCAGGCGCAGAAGCTGTCGGCCCTGGGCGAGCTCGTCGCAGGCGTCGCCCACGAGCTGAACAACCCGCTCACCGGCATACTCGGCTTCTCTCACCTACTCCTGCGCAAAGACCCCGAGCCCCATCTGCGCGACGACCTCGAGAAGATCGCAGGTGAAGCCCGGCGCGCCGCTCGCATCGTCCGCAACCTCGCCGCCTTCGCCCGGCGCCCGTCCTACCCCGGCCTCGCCCGCCGGCCGGTGGACGTCGGTGAGCTCCTCCGCAATACCATCGAGCTCCGCGACTACCAGCTTCGCGTCCAGGGAATCGAGCTCGACGTCCAGCTCCCAGAAGACTTGCCCCGCACGATGGCCGACCCGGACGAGCTCCAGCAGGTCTTCCTCAACCTCATCAACAACGCAGAGCAGGCCATGGCCGCGCAGGAGCCCCCCAAGCGCCTCACGGTCCGCGCCTCTCGGAAGCAGAATGGAGCGATCGGCATCGAGTTCCGTGACACGGGCCCGGGCATGCCCGAGAAGCTTGGCGATCGCATCTTCGATCCCTTCTTCACCACAAAGGAGGCCGGCCGAGGAACCGGCCTCGGGCTCTCCGTCTGCTACGGCATCATCCGCGGCCACGACGGCCATATCGCCGCGGCGAACAGCCCCGACGGCGGAGCGGTCTTCACCATTGAGCTTCCCGTGAGCGATGCCTCGGGCGCACGGCCGGGCCGCCCAGACGCGCCCGCACAGGTTCCTTCTGTTGCCCCGGCCCGCATTCTCGTCGTGGACGACGAGCCCGTGGTCGCGGACTTCGTCCGCCGCACCCTCGTCGAAGATCGCCACCACATCACGGTCGCCGAGCGGGGAGGCGCGGCTCTGGAGGAACTCTCGCAGGCCGCGTACGATCTCGTGATCTGTGACCTCAAGCTCCCCGACATGCCAGGCCCTGAGCTCTACAGCCGCGCCGCTGAGGCTTCGCCGGAGCTCCGCGACCGCTTCCTCTTCCTGACCGGCGACACCCTGGGGCCCGCGACCGCCGGATTCTTGCACGGCCGGCCCGGCCCGTGGTTGGAGAAGCCGCTCATGCCCGACGAGCTCAGGCGCGTTGTTGCCCAGCACCTCTCCCGCAAATCGAAGGCCGATGAGTGAGTCGGCGCGGGCGCGAATCCTGATCGTGGACGACGATCCGTCGGTGCGTAGCCTCCTCGAGCGAATCCTCACCGACTCCGGCCACATCGCCGACTGCGCGCCGGACGCCTTCGCCGCCCTGGAGGCCTGCCGCCGCTGCGCCTATGCCGTCGTCATGATTGACCTCCGCCTCCCGGGCATGAGCGGCTCCGAGCTCGCCGCCGCCCTCGCGGAACGCTGCCCCAACGCTGCTCCGATTATCGCTACCGGGGTCAACGACGCGGCCACGGCTGTGCGCTGCATGCGCTCCGGGGCCTACGACTACATCACAAAGCCATTCGATGTCGAGGACGTCGTCGTTCGGGTCGAGCGCGCGCTTGAGAGACGCCGACTCCTGCTCGAGAGTCGTCGCCATAAACAGGAGCTCGAAGCGCGGGTGCGCCGGGAGACGCGCTCCGCCAGACGCGTGTTCCTTGGGGCCATTGAATCCCTCTCCTCCGCGCTGGAGGCCAAAGACGACTACACCCGCGGCCACTCCGAGCGAGTCAGCCGCATTGCTGGAGCGGTTGCCAGGGCCCTCGGTGTGGCGCCTCGGGACCTGCGCCGCATCCGGCTCGCGGGGCGCCTCCACGACATAGGGAAGATCGGCGTGCGCGAGGGCATTCTGTCCAAGCCGGCGCGCCTCACAGAGGATGAGTACCGCCAGGTCCAGCGCCACCCCGTCGTCGGCGAGCGCATCCTCGCCCCAGTGCTCCTCGATGGTGAGATCGTCCGCATCGTTCGCCATCACCA
>DAOVEW010000011.1 GCA_030668755.1 Bacillota bacterium
ATGGTGTTCGCACAGCGCCAAGCGGTTCCGATGTGGCAGATATTTGCCCTGGCCGTGCTGGCGTTTGCGTGCGAGTTCGTGGACTCCTCGCTGGGGATGGGGTATGGGACCACGCTGACGCCGATTCTGCTGCTGATGGGATACGGACTGAAGACCATCGTGCCGGTCGTGCTGCTCTCTGAGTTCGTAACGGGGTTGACCGCGGGTGGATTCCACCACGTGCTGGGCAATGTGGACTTCAAGCTGAAGTCGCGCGACTCGAAGGTGGTGGCAGTGCTGGCCGGGGCCGGCGTGTTCGGGGCCTTGGTTGGGGCCAAGTTCTTGATGGGGGTGCCGCAGTTCTGGGCGCGCCTGTACTTCGCGCTGATGATTACTGCGATGGGTGTGCTGATACTGGCGAAGCGCAATGGGGAGTATCGGTTCTCGTGGTCTAAGCTGCTGGGGGTAGGGCTGCTCAGCTCCTTCAACAAGGGGATGAGCGGAGGCGGCTATGGACCGCTGGTAGTTGGCGGCCAGGTGCTGTCAGGCTGCAAGGCCAAGAGCGCAGTGGGATGCACCTCGCTTGCGGAAAGCCTCGTATGCCTGGTGGCGCTCATCGGCTTTGCGGCTTCCGGGGTGTTTCCTGTGGTGGGCTTGGCGGTGCCGGTCGTTATGGGGGCCTTGATCTCCGCACCTTGCGCGGCCGCGATGACCAGGTATCTCGATGCAAGGATTGATCTGAAGCGAGTGGTCGGGGTTCTGGTGCTTCTGCTGGGCGTCCTTTGCCTAGTGAAGGTGTTCGGGAGCTAGCTGGAGACGCGCGGTCTCTCAGTGATCCCCGGTGCAACTGCGGAGCGATCCAGCCGAGCCGGATCGCTCTGACGTTCGGCCCAGCGGGCCAAGTCCTCGGGTGTGTTGATGTTGAAGAACGGTCGCGGATCCGGGAAGAGTTCGGGCACGGCGCCGAGTTCTCGCCACAGGCGGTAGACCCCGCGGCGGCCGGCGTCCAGCGCCCGCGTCACGGCCGGGAGGACGTCAGGCCGCACGATGGCGCACAGCGGCTGCCAGAAACCGTCCGGCATCTCCGCCACCGTGACGGGTGGTCGCTGCCGCGCGAAGGCCGCCTGCAGGCGAGAGAGCACCCCCACCGTTATGCCCGGAAGGTCGCACGGCAGGACGAGGAGCCCCTGGCAGCGGCCAAGGCAGTGGTGTAGCGCCGCTTCGATTCCGCCCAGAGGGCCGAGGCCTGGACGGCGGTCGGCGATGATCTCCAATCCCAGCGGGCGGTAAGGCTCGGGGTCGTTGGCGACGAGGAAGGCGTACTCGATGCCGGACTCGCGCACGACCCGAATGGTACGCGCGAGGATCGCGGTGCCGTCCGGGAGCGGCAGAAGGCCTTTGGGCAGGCCGCGATATCGGGACGCGCGGCCGCCCGCGAGGATGGCAGCCCGGATCTCAGGTTTCCGGCCCGTTCTCCTTCTCAATGCCGAAGCGCCTCACAATCTCGCGTGTGACAGCCTTGATGCCGATGCCGCTCGGGCAGACGTCGTCGCACCGCCCGCAGAGAGAACAAGAAATGCGTCCCCACCGGGTGCGGTCGGCGGCGAGCTTGTGGTGGATGCGGCGTCGGGTGCGGACATGCTCCTCTCCCATCGGGTTGTGGCCGCTTGCCTCGCGCATGAACCCGGCGAGCTGGCAGGAATCCCAGAGGCGGTAGCGCTCGATCTGCTCGCCGCGGGTCCAGTCGAAGACCTCGAAGCAGGTGCAGGTGGGGCAGAGCAGATTGCAGGCCGTACAGGCGATGCAGCGGTCCGCGATCTCGGCCCAGAACTCCTCCGGGACGCGGTCCTCTTGGAGGAGCCGGGACGCGCGTTCGAGGACTTGCCGGTCGTCGTCGGGCAGCGCGTCGGACTCCGCCTGGAGGTCGGCAATGGAGCTGACCTCGTCACCCTCGGGGGCGCGGTGGGCGAGGCGTTTCCCGGCTTCGGTATAAGGCACGAGCACGTAGCGCTCGCCGTCGCACACGAATTCGAGATCGCAGTCGCCGCCGGCGATCTTGAGGAACCCGCCGTCCTTGCCGCAGCGGCCGGAGACGACAATGACGGCGGAACGGTCGCGCTTGTTAAAGTAGACGTCGTCCCGGTACTCGGCGGCGAAGAACTCGTCAATGAACGTGAGGGCATCCGCGTCTTCGGCGGTGAGGCCGACGACGAGCAGCGGCTTCTCCACGGGCTGCTGCATCGCGATGCTCCCCCGGCGGTAGGCGAAGATGCGGTCGAGCTGGGGGAAGAATGGGCTCGTAGGCTTCGAGTCCACCCGGCCGCCCGGGATCGCAAGGGGGCCCTCGTCCAGCCGGCCGAGGACGCGGGTGCCATCTGGGAGGGCAATGGGCGCCTGCACGTCGTAGTCCGAGGTGAGGGAACGGAGGAAGTCCTGAACCTGCTGGAGAGTGAGGGACTTCACGGCGTGCTCCGTACCCGCGCGGCGCAGACCTTGAACTCGGGGATCTCCGCCTCCGGGTCGAGGGCGTTGATGGTAAGCAGGTTGGCCGCGGCCTCCACGTAGTGGAACGGCATGAAGAGGACGCCCTTCATGGCCGTGTCCGTGACCCGGGCCTGGACCCTGACTTCGCCGCGCCGGGTTCCGACGTGAATCCACTGCTGGTCGCGGATGCCAAGGGAGCGAGCGTCCTCGGGGCTGATCTCGACATAGGGGAAGCGCTCTTCCCGGTGGAGCAGGCGGGAGCGGCGGGTCATGGTGCCGGTGTGGAAGTGGAAGTAGTTGCGGCCGGTGGTGAGGACGAAGGGGTAGTCGTCGTCGGGGAGCTCGGCCGGTGGGCGGTAGTCGGCCGGCCGAAAGACGCCCTGCCCTCGGGCGAACTTGCCGACGTGCAATACGGGTGTGCCCTGGTGGTCGGCCGCGGGGCAGGGCCACTGGAGACCGGGCCCGTCGAGGCGGGAGTACGAGATGCCGCCGTAGCTGGGGGTGAGGGCGGCGATCTCCTCCATCACCGCATCCGGCGAGTCGTACTGCATGCCCGAGTAGCCGGCGCGGGAGGCAATCTCGCAGATGATGTGCCAGTCGGGCCTGCTCTCGCCGATGGGCGAGACGGCCCGGCGCACGCGCTGGACTCTGCGCTCCGTGGAGGTGAAGGTGCCGTCCTTCTCTGCGAACGAGCAGGCGGGGAGGACTACGTCGGCGAGGTCGGCGGTGGTGGTCTGGAAGATGTCCTGGACGGCCAGGAACTCCAGGTTCTGCAGGGCCGTGCGGACGTGTCTGATGTCGGGGTGGGAGAGCGTGGGGTTCTCGCCGATGACGTAGAGGGCCTTCAGGTCTCCGGCCGCGGCGGCGTCGATGGCCGCAGTGCTAGTGATGCCGACGTCGCGGGGCAAGCCGCGGACGCCCCAGGCGCGCTGGAATTTGGCGCGCGCTGCATCGTCTGTGACGCGCTGGTAGCCGGAGTAGACGTCGGGGAGCGCGCCCATATCGCACGCGCCCTGGACGTTGTTCTGGCCGCGGAGGGGATTGACGCCGGTCCCGGGCCGGCCGATGTTGCCGGTGAGCATGGCGAGATTGGCACAGGACCTGACGTTGTCCACGCCGTGGGTGTGCTGCGTGATGCCCATTGCGTAGATGATCATGGCGTGGTCGGCGGAGGCAAATAGGCGGGCGGCGTCGGCGATTTCCTCCGGCGTGAGGCCGGTGATCCGAGCGGCTCTGGCAGGGGGGTAGTGCGCGACGAGGCGCTCGAGATCCTCGTAGCGTTCGGTGCGCGAGGCGATGAACTCTTCGTCGGTCAGCCCCTCGGAGATAATGACGTGCATCATGGCGTTGAGGAGCGCGACATCGGTGCCGTTGCGGTGTCGGAGGTGGAGATCTGCTAGCCGGGCGAGTCGGATCTTGCGGTTGTCGGCGACCATTAGCTTGCCGCCGTTCTGGCAGACCTGGATGATCCGCGCGCCGATGATCGGGTGTTGCTCGGTGGTGTTGGAGCCGATGACGAAGAAGAGGTCGGCCTGCTCGACACAGGCGATCGAGTTGGTCATCGCGCCGGAGCCGAAGGTCGCGGCGAGCCCGGCGACGGTCGAGGCGTGGCAGAGGCGCGCGCAGTGGTCTACGTTATTCGTCTTGAAGACCGCGCGGGTGAGCTTCATGGCGAGGTAGTTCTCTTCGTTGGTCGTCTTCGCGGAGGAGAAGACGGCCACGGAGTCGGGGCCGTGCTTGTCCTGAATCTCGCGCATTCTGCCGGCGACGAGGGCGAGGGCTTCGTCCCAGGAGGCGGGGACGAGCCGGCCGCCGCGCCGGATGAGGGGATGGGTCAAGCGGTCAGGGTGGTTGACGAAGTGGAATGCGTTCCAGCCCTTGATGCAGAGCTGCCCGCGGCTGACCGGATGTCCGACGCTCGGCTCCACGCCGACCAGCCTTCCGTCGTCGCCGACGACGAGGTAGAGGTTGCAGCCGACGCCGCAGTAGGGGCAGGTAGTGAGGACGCGCTTCATATAGCGCCCTTCAGGTGGATGATCTCGTCGAGCCGGAAGACTGGGCCGTCGAGGCAGCAATACAGGTGCTCGATGGTGCAGTGTCCGCACTTGCCGACGCCGCACTTCATGTGCCTCTCGAGAGAGACGATGACCTGATCGTGACGGAGGCGCTTGGCCTCCAGCTCGGAGATCACGAACCGGTACATCACCGGAGGCCCGACGATGACAGCCGTGGTGCGCTGGGGGTCTACCTCGAGCGGCGGCATCAGCGTCGTGATGACGCCGACGTTGCCGTCCCACTGCTGGTCGGGGGGGGCCTCGTCAACGGTGCACCGGCAGTCGAGATGGGGCGAACGTGACCATTCCGCCAGATCGTCCTTGTACAGCCGGTCTTCAGGTGTCCGCGCCCCGTAGAGGACGGTCACGTTCCCGAACTCGTCGCGGCGGTCCTCACAGTACTGGATGAGCGCTCTCATGGGCGCGAGCCCGCAGCCGCCGGCGATGAGGAGCACGTCGCCGCCGCGCATCGCGTCGGTATCGAAGGACGTGCCGAACGGCCCACGGATGCCGACCTCGGCCCCCGGTGCGAGGACCTCGTGCATGAGCCCGGTGAGTTCGCCGGCGCGCCGCACCCCCAGATCGAGGTAAGGGCCGCGGGTGGGAGAGGAGGAGACGGAGATGGGGGCCTCCCCGGCCCCGAGCATGGATACCTGGACGAACTGGCCGGGCCTATGCCCGAAGGGCCGGCCGTCCTCTCGCACCAAACGGAAGAGCTTCTCGGTGGGAGTCAGGTCCGCGACCGACTGGACGGTGCACGGAACCGGTCGGTAGAGCGGAGCCGGCGCTTGTTGTCGAGTCGGAGGCCGTCCCATGCTCAACCCCTTTGACTCCGGGCTTTCCGGTGCGGCTCCTGGTGAGTTCGCCGTGGAAGGCCGATCGCCCTACGGCAGTATGACCGCTTTCACGAGTCCGTCAACCCGGGCGCACACGTCGCGAAACGCGCGGTCTGCCTGATGGAGAGGGTAGCGATGGGTCACCAACTTGTCGATGGGCGTCCGGCCGGAGGCGGTCAGCTCGACAAGCTGTGAGAAGTCGGCCAGCGAGAGGCGTGAACCCAGCACGGTCAGCTCCTGGCGGACCAACTGCCAGGGCTGTATCTGCACGGGGTCTTCGGAAAGGGCCAGTATGAGGACGCGACCGGCCTGGCCGATGAGGGAGAACGCGGACTGCGCGCAGGCGACTTCGCCGGTGGCCTCGATGACGACGTGGGCGCCGTAGCCGTCGGTGAATTCGCGCACAGCGTCCGGCAGTGAGTAGACCTCGGGATTGACGCAGCAGTCGGCTCCAAGATCCTCGGCCAACGCCCGCCGCCAGGACAGTGGCTCGGACGCGAGGACCCGCGCCCCTCTCTGTCGAGCCATCATGAGGCAGGAGAGGCCGATGGGGCCTGCGCCGAGTACGACGACGCGATCGCCTTCGTGCACATCGGACCTATGAACGACCTGCGCGCCGATGCTCAGTGTCTCGATGGCCGCGGCCGTCTCGAAGCTCATCTCGTCGGGAATGGGGAAGAGCTGGGAGGCGCGGCAGAGCGCGTGCTCGGTCATTGCACCGGGCCGATGGACACCGGCGATCGAGACCTCCACACAGCAGTTGTGGCGTCCGTGACGGCAGGCGTAGCAGCGGCCGCAGGAGAGCGCGGGATCCACGGCGACGCGGGTCCCCACGGGCGCGCCGTCCCATTCGGAACCTACTGCCGCCACCTCGCCCGCGAACTCATGGCCCGGAAGGCGCGGGTAATTCGGAAGGGGATGCTTGCCCTCGAAGCACTCCGCGTCTGAGCCACAGATGCCGACCGCGCGGACGCGGACGACGGCTTCGTTTGGGCCGGGAGTGGGCTCGGGAATATCGCGGAACTCAAGCTGCTGCGGCCCGGTGAGGAACCAAGCTTTCACGGGTGGTGACCTCTGGAGGCGATGGCATATGGGGTATGGGGCAGCAGGCAAGCTCCGGCCCCATCCACCTTTACATACGACGCTGGAGTGGGAACTCCCCCGAGGGGCAGCGGCAAGTGGTCGCGGTACAGGTGGCAGAGCACCGGAGGACGAACCGTGATGGCTAAGGAGGCGCGGGGCGAGGTGAACGTGCACATGTCCCCCCTATTGGCGCGGGTCGAGGGGTTCGTGCGGCGGCTGCTGGCGGAGCCGGAGCGGGCCCGGCGCGGGTATCCGGTGGTGCTTCTCCTGCTCACGCTCGCGGTCTGGTTTCCCGCTCTCTTCGCAGGGCTCGATGTCACCAATCCCGACAGCTTCTATCACATCACGCAGGCTGCGCTTCACCATTCGCCGAGCGAAGTCGCCGACTGGTTCGTGCGGGGATACTGGGCGTACACGCACTACGAGTATCGGCCGCTGACGCGAGTGTCGCTGCTCCTCGACTACCTCGCGTGGGGCCGCAGACCGCTGGGATTTCATCTCACGAACGTCCTGCTGCACTTCGTATGCGCGGCGGTCCTCGCGGCGGCGATGGTTCGGATGGGCGCGCCCGTCTGGGCAGCGCGGCTGACAGGAGCGCTGGCAGTCGTCTTTCCCCAGGGGCAGATGGCCGTCACCTGGATCAACGGCCGGCAGGATGTGCTGTGTGCGGCGCTCGCCCTGGGCGCGGTCCTTCTCCTCCTGAACTGGCTCGCGGGCCGGCCGTGGCCGCACTTGGTCGGGGCGGCTGCCCTGACGTTTCTGTCGGCGTTAGCGAAGGAGCCGGGCGCGGTCACGCCGATGTTCATGCTGGCGGCCGCTCTGCTGGTGCCGACACAGCGGGGGCTGCGAACGAGACTGCTGGCGGTGGCGCTCATCGCGGCCCCGCTGGGCCTCTACGGCTTCCTGCGCCTGCAGGCGTGGCCGATGGATCAATATGTGAAGCAGAACGCCAATCAACTGCGGCCGCTGGCGGTGAGCGTGGACAAGTACTTCGGCGAAGTGCTAGCGCCCCGGCTGCACGAGCTGTGGTTCCTCTGGCGCCGCATGGGGATACACGTTGCGTTCTCGCCCCGCTTCCCGAGATTGTTCGTGGAGCAGGTCGCCTTCTGGGCCGGATTGGTCGTGCTGCTGAGGCGGCATCGTCGTCTGCTCGCGCTCGCGCTCGTCTGGAAGACCGCCTTCTTCCTGCCGGTGCACAACCTCTACTGGAATCCAGCCTTCACTCACTATTGCTATCTGCCCAACTTCGGGACAGTCTGGCTGGCCGGACTGGCGGCCTGGGAGCTGAGCGCCTACGCCGCGGCGCGCATGCGAAGGCAAATGCAGACCGCGGCGCGGTGGTCGCTGGTTGCTCTCGGGCTGTTAGTGCTGATCGGGTACTACTACCGGCAAGTCGAGCTCAAGTGGCCCGATCGAGCGCTGCTGCTCAAAGGAGGGCCAAGGCCGCCCGCCGCCTTCTGTCGCAGCTTGCAGGGGCCGGAAGTGCCCTTTGACTTCGGCGACGAGGCGGTGGCGCTGCCGGAGCAGTGATCGCCCATGCTTCGTGGGAGGGGATGCCGCGGCTCCGGCCTCAGTTGGGAGCGAAGTGGGTCCAAGCGGGTGTGACCGGAAACCTTTGGTCTTACGCCGAGGCTCTCCAATCCTCCCCAGCAGCGACATTCTTGCCGCGAGGCCTCTGTCTCCCATAATCGGGACAGGAATGTCCCTCCTACGAGCGGCGATTGCCTTCCGCAACCAAGAGAAAACGGTCGCACCCGTCCAAGCTTTCGACTTGACAGAGAGGGAGGGAGGGCTAGAATAAGGGCACTGCAAAGGAGAACAGAGCGGCATGGCACCTCCGGCCCTCAGCCTCGTTCCCCTGGACGACCGCCCCTGTAACCACCTGTTCCCAGCCCAACTCGCTGAGATCGCGGGCTGGCAAGTCCACATGCCCCCACGGGAAGCTCTCGGTTGGTTCACTCGGCCGGGTGAATGCGAAAGAGTCGCGGCCTGGCTGCTCGAATGTCCAACTCAGCGGATAGCGGTCTCCTTGGACATGTTGTGCTATGGTGGGTTAGTCGCCTCGCGAGCCCCTGACGTTAGCATCGCCGAAGCACGCCGGCGCCTGGACGCGCTGCGGCGGCTCAGAGCCTCCCGACCCGAAGCAGTGGTCTTCGCCTTCAGCACGATCGTGCGGCTGGGGAAGACCGTGGCCTCGGCAAGCGATCTTGAGGCACAGCAGTTGCTGCGCGCCTACTCGGAGCTGGTGGACCGGGTGGAGCGGTTGGGGGAGGACAGCGCGAGGGGAGAGCTGGATTCGGTTGTGGCGAGGCTGGACCCGGCACTCCTGGATGGCTACCTGGCGGTCCGGCGCCGGAACCACGCGATCAACCAAGCCGCGATCCAGCTGGTCGCCGAGGATGTGGTTGATTACCTCCTTGTGGCGCAGGAGGACGCCGCTCCGGTGGGGATACATGTGCCGGAGCAGCTCGCGCTGAGAGGCCACGTGGAGGAGTTTCGCCTGGGCGAGCGCGTGAGGATCCATTCCGGGGCGGACGAGGTGGGATTGGTCCTGGTAGCGCGACATGTGGCACAGGCGTCCGGCCGGGTGCCAGCAATCGCGACGGATTACGCGGTGGAGTCCGGCGCGGACGTGGTGCCGCGGTTCGAGAGCCAGCCACTGCGAGAGACAGTGGAGGGCCAGATCGCCGCAGCGGGCGCGCGGCCGGTAGCGCCTGGAGACGCCGACGCGATCATGTTCGTCCATACCCCCGCTATGGAGCAGAGGGACATCACAGAGGCACCTGCCGTGGGACAGGCACCGGGTCTGGCGCTGCAAGCGGAGAGCGTGGTGGAACGGGTTCGCGCAGCGGCGGCCGCGGACTGCACGGTCGGGATCGCAGATACGGCCTACTGCAACGGTGCCGATCCAGAGCTCATAGCGGCGCTGGAACGAACCGGGGCCGCCCGACGGCTCACCGCGTTCGCGGGCTGGAACACGGCGGCGAACAGCTCGGGCACGGTGATTGCCCACCTCTGTCTGGCAAGCTGTGGGCGACAAGATGGCACGGCGGCGCCGCAGCAGGGCTCCGCGGAGTTCCGGGCCTCTCGTTTCATCGACGACTACGGGTACCAGTCTCGCGTCCGGCAGCAGGCCATCGCACGCGCCCAGCAGCTAGGCGCCGATCCGCACGCACTCGGGGACGAAGCGAGTGCGCTTGCCGAGTTCGTGCAAGGGGAACTAGAGCCACTTACCCATTGGACCTACTCCGATCTCCTCGCCGCAGAGGATGCCCCATCACTCGGCGAGGTGAGGTTCTCCCTTCCATGGCACCGGCTCTTCGAGGTCGAGGTCAACTTGGGGGCGACAGGGCCTTCGAAGAACCGTCGGTAGAGGTGAGCCAGTGCTCGATCCAGATCGACTTTCTTGAGAAGGGCGGGGTGCGGCCGGCGGCCGCGATGGCCCTTCTTGAAGCGTCCCCCGCGGTCGTGGGCCGCCACGGAGACCCGGTAGCAGACGTCTGACAGATCGAGGTACTTCCGGACGAGGCAGGTGAGGACGCCGTCGTTAGTCAAGCGGTGTCTCTTCTTCTCTGCGGTCACGCGGTCCTCCCGAAGGCGCCGGTTTGGCTACGGTATGCACCGCTTGCCGCCCGGAACAGGCGGCTGCGGGGTCTGAGCACGCCGTCCTCACCAATCTGGCCCTGCAGCATCCGGCTGTAGACGAACCACTCGTAGTCGTCGACGCGCTCCTGAATCAAGGGCAACGGGGAGGCCATACGGCGGAAAAGGCAGTACCCGCGCCCGGAGGCCATCGGCCACCAGTACTGTTCGCGGTAGCGCAGGCACCTGGCACCACGGAGAGCGACCCGGACGATGGCCCTGTAGGTGCCCT
>DAOVEW010000091.1 GCA_030668755.1 Bacillota bacterium
TCGTGGGACGTACAGGGCAACTATGCGCACGCCCAACGGTGGTCCCGCACGAGTGCGACACCGCCCCTGCCCGGCTTCTACGAGATAGCCTTCGAGACCGCGGACGGAGGGTCCGTCACCTACACCACCCAGCACCAGACACAACTTCCCCCCGAAGATGTCCCCAGCATCACCCGGCCGCTCAACGGCGCAGTTCTCACGGATACCCAACCCATCATCTCCTGGCAGAGCGCTGCAGAGTGCTCCCCGTACGACATGCACAGCTGGACAGTCTGGGTCTACGGTCCGCCCGATGAGCACCTCTCAGCGTTCGACCCCGCGGTTTGGGCCACGTATCACATGCCCCCGGCCCAGCTGAGCATCCGGTTCAACGAAGACGGGACGGCCGCGGTCCCTGAACTGACCCCCGGCGCGGACTACTATGTCTGCGTCTCTCAAAACTACGAGATTACCAAGGAGCCGGCAACGCAAGGTGAGCCCTACGAGCACTACTCACATGGGCAGTGCCGAGACGCCGACTTCACCATCGCCACCTCCTCCCTCACCAGCTTCGAGGAAGAGCGCTTCCCCTGGGCTGGCTTTGCCGCGGGACCCGATGAGGCGGCCATCTGGCGGGAGGCCTTCACCCCCGAAGGCGCGCATTCCGCCACCTTCGCCGTGGTAGCTGATGTCAGCGGCGAGGCCACCAGCGGCCTCCGCCTCGACCTCCCCGTGGATGGTACCCAGCCCACCGGCTGCAGCCTCCGCTCCTGGGCCTATGTCCCCGAGTGGACCGGAACCAACTCCTCCTGCTTCTTCGGCTTCACCCTCTCCGACGACTACCCGGATTCCACCACCGGCTGGTCCCAGGCCATCGGCTGGGAGGCCATCTCCGCCACCCAAAGCAATCTTCAGCTCGGCGGCTCCTCCCTGCCCCTCTCCTTCGGCCTCCCCGCGGCCGGCTGGCATCTCGTCCGCGTGAACTACCACCGCCCCGCCGACTCCCTCCGCGTCTGGCTCGACGGTGTGCTGGTGGCCGACGAAGTGGACATCGGCGCCGCCGGCCAGGCCCCTCACTACGCGGTGCTCGGCGCGCTCGGCCAGAGCGCACCCGCCCAGCAATCTATCCGCTTCGACGATGTCTCCATCACCCCCATGCTCGACATCGAGTGGCCCGAGGACACCCACCTCTTCGGCCGCGTAGAGGGATTGGAGCAGGTGGTGGAGGGCCAGCAGTACAGCTATGAAATCCGCTACGGCAACGGCTACCCCGTCCTCGGAACCGAGCCGCTCACCGAAGAGCTGGCCGACCCGATGTATGTCGGCATCACCTTACCTCCCGGCTATTCTTATGTCAGCGCCGACCCAGTGCCTGATCGCGTAGTGAATGAGACCGTCGTCTGGGAGCGGCTCACCCCGGCCTTCGGCCAGCACGGCAGCATCCACCTCGAAGCTCAAGTGCCGGCTGACGTGGCCGCGGCCACCACCGAGACGCTCTATCTCTGGGCCACGGATGATCCCGGGGCCGCCGCCTCCTCCGATCCCCCCAACCCTCCCAACTGGACCGCGCCCTGTGATGCGACCTGGGGCTGCCCCCAGGACGTGCTGCCGCAGGCCATCTTCCTCGCCGAGGACGTTCTCCCCGACCTCTGGGTGCGCAAGGACGGCCCCCGGTTCGCCTCCCCAGGCGACAGCGTCAACTACGCCATCACCGTGGGCAACCGCGGCCTCGCCCCGGCCACGGAGGTGGAAGTGCGGGACCTGCTGCCGGAACTCCTCAGCGGTGACGATGTGCTCCTGGGGGAGATCGCCCAGCTCGATCCCGGCGAGACCTGGCGCGGCGTGATAGGAGAAGAGCTGCGCTGGGGCGTGGCCCATGGCACCTTGCTCCTCAACCGCGCCTATGCCCCCTCCGCTCCGGCCGAGGTCAACCTCGACAACAACGAGTCACTGTATGAGACCACCGTGCTGGCCGCCCATGACCCGAACCAGATCTCCGTCTCGCCCGAGGGAGAGGTGGCCCTCGGCGGCACCCTCACCTACACCATCGAGTGCGAGAATACGGGAGCAGGCACCGCCTACGCCGTGTATGCCACCGCGGTACTCCATGCCTCCCTGGATGATGACACCTTGGTGCTGCCCGCCGGCCTCGCCTACCTCTCTCTCAGCCGCACCATCGTATGGAATGTGGGCACTTTAGGCCCCGACGCAGGCGCCAGCATCTCCTTCACCATCAACGTCGCGGCCGACGCCCCTGCCGCCGAACCCATCGTCGGACAAGCTGTCATCTACTTCCCGAGCGTGCCTGAGGTGACCCCCACCAACATCGTCGTCAACTGGCTCCCCGGTCTCTTCTCCGACGTGCCGCGCGATCATTGGGCCTACGATGAGATCATAGCCTGCGTGGCCGCCGGCGTCGTGGCCGGCTACCCCGACGGCAGCTACCAGCCCGGGGTCGACGTCACCCGCGCCCAGATGGCGGTCTTCATCGCCCGCGCCATCGCCACCCCCACCGGCGAGGAGGGCGTGCAGGCCTGGGAGGCCCCCGAGACCCCGACCTTCCCGGATGTTGCGGATTCCTCCTGGTGCTACAAGCACGTAGAGCTGCTCTATGACAAGGGCATCGTCGAGGGGTATCCCGACGGCCTCTACCGGCCGGCGCCCTGGGTGAGCCGGGACCAGATGGCGGTGTACATGGCGCGTGCCGTGGCCGACCCGCTTGGCGAAGAGGGACTCGAAGGCTACACCCCGCCGGCCGAGGCGAGCTTCCTAGACGCGGACGCCGAGCACTGGGCCTACAGACACATCGAATACTGCGCCGAAAACTCAATCGTCGCGGGCTACGCGGACGGCTTCTACCGCCCCTCCAAACTCGTCACCCGCGACCAGATGGCCGTCTACGTGGCGAGGGCATTCGGGCTGATGAGCTAGCACGGTTTCGACCATCTTAGAGGCCACAGAGGCGGGCAGGGCCAAGGCCCTGCCCGCAGCGCGTCACGCTCCTACATGTTGACAGTGCTCGCCGGCCGCGGTTATCATCGGCGGCGATGACAGCGGGAGGGAGCTCCGGAGGGATTCCCAGTAGACCCGGATGGCTGCACTCTGGCGCGGTCGCGCGCATCCAGGCGTGGGCGACGCGGCTGCGCTTCGTGTTGGCCGTTCCGGCGGCGGCTGCGATCGTGATCTTCACCGACCGGGGACCGATGTGGCCGGGCGTCGCGGCGGCCCTGGCCGGGGAGTCGCTTCAGATCTGGGCCTCCGCCCATTTGCACAAGAACGTCGGCATCGCCAAGTCGGGCCCGTACGCGTGGGCGCGCAACCCCATGTACCTGGGGCGGTTCTTCGTGGGGCTGGGACTTGTCCTGCTCACGTGGCGTTGGTTCTTCATCATTCCGTACATCGTGGGCTTCTGGGTGTACGCGCACGCGCGGGTATCGGGCGAGGAGGCGCGGCTGCAGGAGCGCTTCGGCGAAGAGTACGGAGAGTACCGCCGCAGCGTCGGGCGCTGGATCCCTTTCCCGCCGAAAGTTCGCTTCTCCAATGCGCGCTGGTCGTGGGACGCGGTACGGCGTAATCACCAACTCCGGATCACTGCCACGGTCATAGCGATCATCGTGCTACTGAAGGTGCGGCTGGAGCTGTGGGGTAGCCTCTGGCCGGGCCGATGACGACGCCGAGAAAGGGCAGGGAGGAACGCGCGTGGCGGCTGCCGCGAAGCTGAGACGAATTCACGGTCACGTCCTGCTGGCAGCGCTGGGAATCGTCCTGGCCCGGCCGACGCTGGCGACGAACCTGCTCGGCGGTCTCATCGTACTGATGGGCCTCGCGCTCCGCGTGTGGACGGCCGGATTTCTGGAGAAGGGCGGCCTTCTCTGCGCAGATGGACCCTACCGACATGTGCGCCATCCGCTCTACCTGGGGAGCCTCGTCGCCGCGATCGGGTTCTGCGTGATGATGAAGGTCCTGTGGGGCTGGGGCATAGTCCTGCCGCTCTTCCTCGTCCTCTACGCGGCACAGGTGGTCGCAGAGGAGCAACTGCTGCGGCGGGAGTACGGCGAGGCTCACGCTGACTTCGCGCGCCGCGTTCCCTTGCTTGTGCCCCAACTGCGCGCCGCTCCCGGCGGCGAGGGACGTTCGTGGACCTGGGAACGCGTCTCGGTCAACCGCGAGCACTATCACGTCCTCATCACGCTGCTGCTGCTCGCGGGATTCTACGTGAAGGCGGCGCTGAGGTGAGTCGGCGATGAGCTGGCGAGGCATCTCGCTGTTGGCGCTCTTGACGGCGGCCGCGCTTCTGTGCGGCTGCGCGCACAGGGATGGCAAGATCGAGCTGGAGCTGTGGATCGCGGACTTCAACCAGGACACTCGCGGCCTCATTGACGACGAGCTCGTGCCGCGGTTCGAGGCGGCCCACCCGGGCGTGAAGGTGAACACGCAGTACATCTCGTGGGCCCATCTCGATGAGAAGCTTACGATCAGCTTCGCCGGCGGCGTGGCGCCCGACGTGTTCCAGGTCGGTGCCGAATACGTCGGCGGGATGGCCTACCGCGGCATGGCCGAGCCGCTGGACGACTACATCGCCCAGTGGGGGCAAGCGGACGACTACTTCCCGGCCTCGTGGAACACGTGCATGTACCGAGGGACGGTCTACGGCCTCCCCTACCTCTCCGCCCCTCGCGTCTTGGTCTACCGGAAGGACCTACTGCGGCAGGCGGGCTGCGACCGGCCGCCGCAGAGCTGGGAGGAGCTGGCCGACGCGGCGGAGCGGATGACGGTGAGGCGAGGCCCGGTCATTGACCTGGCCGGGATGAACCTGCCGGTGAGCTGGCAGGTCTACGTGCAGTTCCTGTGGGAGAACGGCGGACAGATCTTCACCGAGGACGGCGCGCGGTCGCTGTTGGACAGCCCCGAGGCGGTGGAGGCGCTGCAGTTCTACGTTGACCTCTACAACAAGTACGAGGTGTGTCCGACCGCGGGGATGCCCGTGGCCGGGGGCGCGATCCCGGTCTTCGCCTCCAAGCGCGCGGCGATGGAGATCAACAACCAGTTCGGCGTCTACAACGTCAAGAAGTACGCGCCGGAGATGCTGGACGACGTGGGGATCGCCGTACCGCCGGGGCGGAAGGAGAAGGTCGTCTCCGTATACACCGACTGGCTCGCCATGTCACCGCAGAGCAGGCACAAGGAACTGGCGTGGGAGTTGATGACGTTCCTGATGGAGCCGGAGAATCTGGCCGCGTACAATGCGACGCTGTTCTTCATTCCGCCGCGGCGCTCGGCGGCGGACACGGCCCGCTTCATGCACGATAGCCCGCAGCTCCAGGAGTTCGTATCGCTGATGGAGGAATACGGTCGGTCGCTGCCCGCGATTCCCGAGTGGTTCGAGATCCGGACGGGCCTGCAATCGGCGGTGGAGGCCGCCGTGTATGAGACGAAGACACCGGCGGAGACCCTGCGCGATTACTCGCGGGAGCTGAACGAACTGCTGGCGGAGCGTGTGGAGGTCGCCGATGCCAGACGATAGAGGGCCTATCGCGCGAGGGCAGGCCCGGACCGCCTATCTCTTTCTCGCGCCGGGGCTCGCGTTGTTCTTCCTGTTCGTCCTGATACCGGTGATAGCAGCTTTTTACCTGTCGTTCTGCCGGTACGACATCATCCATCCGCCCACCTGGATCGGCGTCAAGAACTACGCCCGCATCTGGGCGGACATCTCGAAGCAGGGGATCTTCTACCTGTCGGTGCGCAACACCGCGCAGTACGCGATCGGTACGATACCTGTGGGAATGGCGCTCGCGCTCGCTCTGGCAATGCTGCTCAACGCGGGCCTGCGCGGCATCAGCATCTATCGCACAAGCTACTACCTGCCCGTAGTCACCAGCCTGGTGGCCGTCTCGATGGTGTGGATGTGGATGTACGAC
>DAOVEW010000142.1 GCA_030668755.1 Bacillota bacterium
ACGATGCAGCTTGCGATCACCGCAGCCGAGACCGGCCACCTCGTGTTCTCCACCGTACACACCACCGACGCCGCGCAGACCATCGACCGCATCGTAGACGTCTTCGAGCCCGCGCGCCAGGAGCAGATCCGCATGCAGCTCGCGGTGACTCTCCAAGCCGTCGTCTCCATGACACTGCTTCCTCGCTCCGACCGGCCCGGCCGGGTAGCCGCCTTCGAGATCATGATCGCCACCCCGGCCATCCGCAACCTCATCCGCGAGCGAAAGACACACCAGATCTATGGGAGCATCCAGACCGGCGCGGACTTGGGCATGCAGACCCTCGACAACCACCTTCTCGAGCTCTACCGCAGCGGCATCGTCACCTACGAGATGGCCCTCTCCAAATCGTCCAGTCCCAGCGAGTTCGCCGCCCGCGCCGGCGGCGACAAGCGCCCAGAGGAGCTCGTATCCGCCGCGCCCGGCGAAGTGTGAGGCAGAACGGAGGCTGGCCATGTCCACCGGCACAAGCCGACTTCAGATTGATGACCTGCTGCGTACGGCCGTCGAGCGGGACGCCTCCGACATCCATATCAAGGCCGAGAGCCCGCCGCTGCTGCGCATCTACGGCGAGCTCATCCCCACCGACCTGCCCCCGCTCAGCGTAGACGAGGCCAAGCGCCTCTCCTACAGCGTCCTCAGCCCCGAGGAGCGCGAGCGCTTCGAGCAAGACTGGGAGCTCGACCTCGGCTACGATATCGAGGGGCTCGCGCGCTTCCGGGTCAACCTCTTCGTCCAGCGGGGCATGGTTGGCTCGGTCTTCCGCATTATCCCCCTCCACATTCAGACCATCGAGGAGCTCGGTCTGCCCGACGTCTGCCGCTACTTCTCCGAGCGGCCCCGCGGACTCGTCCTCATCACTGGACCGGCCGGCTGCGGCAAGTCCACTACCCAGGCCTCCATGATAGATCACGTCAACAAGAACTTCCCCGTTCACGTCGTCACTGTCGAGGACCCCATCGAGTTCACCCACGGTCCCCAGATGGCCCTCATAAACCAGCGCGAGCTGGGCCGGGACACCCACAGCTTCGCCAATGCCCTGAAGTATGTGCTCCGCCAAGACCCCGATGTCATCCTCGTGGGCGAGATGCGCGACCTCGAGACCGTGCAGCTCGCCATACGCGCCGCCGAGACGGGCCACCTGGTGCTCGGCACGCTTCACACCACCGACGCGGTGCAGACCGTGGACCGCGTCATCGACGTCTTCCCCACCCACCAGCAGCAGCAGATCCGCATGCAGCTCTCTGTGAACCTGCTCGGCGTGGTGTCTCAGATCCTGGTGCGGCGGGCCGACGGCCGGGGGCGGGTGGCCGCCTTCGAGACTTTGGTTGCCATCGCAGCAGTGCGCAACTCTATCCGAGAGCGAAAGACCCACCAGATCGCGTCCGTCATCCAAACCGGCACCCAGCACGGCATGATGACGCTCGACCAGTCGCTGTCCCACCTCGCGCGCTCGGGCGTCATCACCTTCGAAGAGGGCGAAGAGAAGTCAAAGGACAGGCAGGAATACCGGCAGCTCGTCGAGACCGGAGAGACGGTCGCCGCCTAGCCCCGGGCCACGAGAGGCAGGGGGATGGTATTCGCTGAAGCGCGAGCCAAGGCGAATATCCCCTGCGCGTTTTCCCCAATCCCGCAACGCAGGACAGACCTCCTGTTGGGCGCTCGCGTCCAGGCATATGCGGGGCTTCAGGCGGCGAGAGCTCACAGCCGCGACCGCTGGCGAGCAGCCGCCGCCGTGCGCGGCGCATTCACATTCGCTCCGCCAAGGGCAGGAATCCCACACCTCGCAGAGAACCCACCTCGCGCGCTACTCCCGCGCCCGAAAGGAGGTCTGAGCGCTCAATGGCTGCCATTGCTGAAGTCACGGATGCAACCTTCGAGGAGGAGGTGCTCAAGTCCGATCGCCCCGTCCTCGTCGACTTCTGGGCCCCGGGCTGCCCGCCCTGCGTCATGCTTGCCCCGCTCCTCGAAAAGCTCGCAGGCGAGATGAGTGAGACCGTCAAGTTCGTCCAGATCAACGCCGCACAGGAGCGCGCAACGGCTGCGCGGTACCGCATCCAGGCCGTTCCAACGCTGTTCGTGTTCAAGGGCGGCAAAGTGGCCGATAACCTCGTCGGGTTCCGGCCCGAGCAGGAAATCCGCAGCCGCCTCGCCGCCGTCGCCGGGGATGCGTAGCAAATGTCTGTCGGGGCCGGAGGCATCGGGGAGCCCGCAGAAGAGGGCCCAGCGGCCTGGGATATGCTCATCGTAGGGGCCGGACCGGCCGGCCTCACCTCTGCCATCTACGCGGGCCGCGCGCGGCTCTCCACACTCGCGATCGAGAAGATGGTGCCGGGCGGCCAGATCGTGCTTAACGATGTCATCGAGAACTACCCCGGCTTCCCAGACGGCATCACCGGCTTCGACCTGGCGCAGAAGATGGCCCAGCAGGCCGCGCGCTTCGGCGCGCAGATTCAGACCGGCACTGTGGACCGCATTGAGGTGTCCCGATACCCCTTCCGCATTCGGGTGGCTGGCGGGGAGGGCGACTCGGAGTTCGAGGCGCGCTCCGTGGTCGTGGCAACGGGGTGCTCTCCTCGCAAGCTGGGCGTGCCCGGCGAGAAGGAGCTCGCCGGGCGGGGCGTGTCCTACTGCGCCACCTGCGACGGACCCCTATTCGCGGAGAAGCGGCTCGCCGTGGTCGGCGGCGGCAATACCGCCATTGACGAGGCGCTCTTTCTTGCTAAGGTCGCCAGCAGTGTGACGGTGGTGCATCGGCGGGATCAGCTCCGGGCCGACCCCATTCTACAGGAGCGCGCCTTTGCCAACTCCAAGGTCGACTTCCTGTGGAGCCATGTGGTGACAGAGATCGTCGGGGATGAATATGTGGAGGCGGTCCGGGCACGGCACGTCGGCACGGGAGAGGAGACCGAGGTGCCGGTGGATGGGGTCTTCATCGCGGTGGGCGAGACACCGCAGGCCGGGTTCCTGCCCGAGGAGATCGCGCGCGACGAGCGCGGCTACATCGTAACGGACTCCGACCTCCAGACGTCAGTGCCGGGTGTCTTCGCGGCTGGGGATGTGCGCGCGGGCGCCTACCGCCAGATCGCTTCAGCGGTTGGCGATGGGGTGCTGGCCTATCGGAACATCCGGCAGTATCTAGAGGAGCACGTCTGAGGGCGCAGGCCGTCGCCCCCGGCATAGGCCCATGGACGGACGGCCGAAATCAGTCAGAGGATCAAGGCAGCCTGCTTGCACGGGCCGGGCGACGAGGCGGCAATCGAGACCGCGGGAACCGCGCTGACCCTACAACAGACCATGTGCGCAGTCAAGATCAGAGGTCTGGTGTGCTCGTGGGAATGCCGGCGGAAGATGAGGCATTGCCTGCTATAGTAAACATCATCGGGTGGGAATACGATGTCCGCAGCGCACTCCGATATGCGAGCTGCCAAGTTGCTGTACGCTGGCACTTCGCTTGATCGCCGGAGGGTGCATTGAGGTGTGGCCGCTGCGCACGCACAGCTTTCCGCTCGACCAGACGGAGGAGGTCTGACATGGAATCTCAGGTGACGTTTGTGATCGGGGCGGCGGTAGTCATCTTCGTCCTAATCATCGTCGGATCCGCTATTCGTATCGTGCCCGAATACCAGCGTCTCGTCGTGCTTCGATTGGGGCGCGCCCTGGGCGCAAAGGGACCCGGTCTCATCATCCTCATCCCGGTGGTGGACCGCGGCATCAAGGTCGACCTGCGGGAGATGTTCTTCGACGTGCCGCCGCAGAACGCCATCACCATGGACAACGCTCCCATCTCGGTGGACTTCTACATCTACATGAAGGTCATTGACCCCATGATGAGCGTGATCCAGGTCCAGGACTTCTTCGGCGCCGCCAGAGGCATCGCCATCACGACTCTCCGCGCCGTCGTCGGTGAGATGCTTCTGGACGACGTGCTCGCCAAACGGGAGCAGATCAACGAAGTGCTCCGGGTAAAGCTGGACGAGGTCACTAATCGGTGGGGCATCAAGGTGGCCGCAGTCGAGATTCGGGAGATCATCCCGCCGAGAGACATTCAGGAAGCGATGAGCCGGCAGATGTCCGCCGAGCGAGATCGCCGCGCGATCGTGACGGAGTCGGAAGGCAAGCGGGAGGCGCAAATCAAAATTGCGGAAGGCGAGCGCCAGGCGACGATCCTCCGGGCCGAAGGCGAGAAGCAAGCGGCGATCCTCGATGCTGAAGGCGAGCGGCAGGCGCGCATGTTGGTTGCCGAAGGCTATGCCGAGGCGCTTCGGCGTATCTTCGCCGCGGCGAAAGGCGTTGACAGCAAGACGATGTCGCTTCAGTACCTCGAGGCATTGAAGGACATCGGCAGCGGAGAGGCGACGAAGTACGTGATTCCGATGGAGTTCACGCGGCTGCTGCAGCCGTTCGTCTCGCATGCGGAGGAATCTACGCGGGACAAGGAATAACGGCTCGGACTGAAGGAGCAGCGGAATGGCGAGGTGGCGGAGCCGCGGCCTGGCGATCGCTTGGCTTGCAGCCGTAGCGGCAGCGGCCGCGTGCGCAGTGGCCGGGGTCTCCCGGCCCGTCGGCGCCGGCGTCGCCGACCGCGTCGTATACCGGGCGCGGGTGGAAGGTGTCATCAACCCCTTTAGTGCTCGCTACTTACAGCGGGCGATCCGGGAGACAGAGCAAGCGGGCGCGGCGGCGCTGGTCCTGGAGCTCGACACACCCGGAGGCCTGGACACGGCCATGCGCTCCATGATCCAGGCCGAACTCAACTCCCACGTACCGGTGATCGTGTATGTGTCTCCCTCGGGGGCTCGGGCCGCCTCCGCCGGGATGTTCATCGCGATTGCGGCGCACCTGGCGGCGATGGCGCCCGGCACAGCAATG
>DAOVEW010000073.1 GCA_030668755.1 Bacillota bacterium
TTGGGCGAGGCCACTAGGGCACCGGGTCGGCCGCGTCATCGGACAGCAACGATGTGTAAGTTGCCATAGCAACGGCGGGTGTGTCAATGATTGTAACATAATGTATATTATCGGACGTAGCAACTGAATCAGGAAGCGGCGTGGAGGCCGAGGCCGAGGCCTCCTCCCCCGCGGGATGTGTGAGAAACACTGACCGCAGAGGAAGGGGGCATTTCGTATGGCGGGATTCGGACGGAGGTGGGTTGTACTGAACGGAATCGCTCGGGCTTCGAGGGAGGCGCTGACCGCGAGCGGCTGCGCGGTTGCGGTGAATGCGCGTTACGCTGGGGTCCTCCCCTACCTCGCGGTGGCAGGCAGTCGAGTGCTAAAGGGTCGTTGATGATGGGTTGGTCAAGGGGGAGGGTCATAGGCGATTCCCGCGCCGGGCCAGCGCATCGACAATCCGAGAGTACCAGCACACGTTCAGATCGAGTGGCCCGGTTTCCTCGACCTCGGCCATCGCAGCTTCATCCGCTGGAAGCAAGGCCGCTGAGTGAACACCGAGGAAGAACCACCTTGTCCCCCCGAGAGCAGTAGAGCCGTCAGCCATGATCGTCACAGTGCTGGGCTTCGTTATGACCGGGCTTCCACTGGTCCCCCTGTGCAGACGAGCGTCGATCAAGCACACATGCCGCCCGTGAAACGGGGAGCCATACGCGCTCGCCAGCATTCCCTGGCGACCGATGGGCAGGTTGTTGTGCTCGTCGGCCCACCCCAGCGGGTACCCCAGTATAAGCACGTCCTGCCCCGGCTGGATGCGCACATCATCCGGGGGCAACTGCGCTGCCGTTATGACTGAGATCACGCACCTCGTCTTCAAGTCAGACGGCACTGGCAGCACGGCCACATCGGCGTCTGAGAAGCCGCGCCATAGGGGCTTCTTCTTCGCGTAGAGTGGCAGATCAACGTCCTCGTTCTTCGTCAGGTTCTGGGCGTCCGTATGGAGTCTGATCCGGATGCTATCCGGGTAGCGGCCGTGCTCTTGATCGGCGAGAACGTGCTGGTTGGTCACCAGGAAGACGCTCTCGCCGTGTGCGTAGAAGAACCCTGTGCCGACGCTTGATTCCTTGGCGGCCTTGTAGGTTATGATTCGCGTGACTGCAACGAACAGGGGATCAACGCTCGCCATACGTCTGGTCCTCCCCGGTGCGAGTCGGCTCCCGGTAGGGATCGTTTATGATCGGTTGGTCAACAGCGAGAGCCATCCGTTACTCCAGTGGCCCGACGCTTCTCGTGACTCGCGGGAGTCCCTCTGACTGGGTCGCAGCCAGGCCCTCAGTCTCCGCGAGCCACCCTCCAATCGTGATATGCTTTGATATCCCTCTCCAGCTCGCGCACAATCTCGAGCAGGTCCTCGATTCTACCTATGTTCACGCTCCGCGCAACTTCTGGTATCTGCCGCAGCAGCTTTGTGACCACATCCCACGGCATAGAGCGGCTAGCTAGGTCTATGTCGGTCATTGGCTTCGCTGGCAGTAGCTGTACCAATCGCTCTACGGCCTCATCCACGCTTCTCGCCAGATCTCCTGCACTTCGCCGGTAGTACAGGTATGCCACTAGCCATGTGAGTATGCCTCCCGCGGCAACTCCGATCAGCAACTGCGACAGGTCGTTCATCCCATACCCCCTAGGCATCCAGTCCCACAACCCTTACCACCTCATTTCCCCTGAAATCAATCACCTTCACTGCGATGCGCTGGGTGTAGCCGGGTTCGAATGGCTGGGAGGCGGTGGAGCGCCTGAGTTCGAACGTCTGGCAGAAGGCCGGCTGCGGGGAGGCCGCCGGGGGTATTGCCTGTGTGCTAGTCACTTGGCGCAGTCCTAAGGGTAGGTTTGTGTAAGTATAACAGAGGGAGCCCTTGATATCAACAGCGTTACAGTGACGGGGAGTGAGGGAGAAGTCTGGGTGTGGGGCCGGGTGAGATTCTTCGTGGGGGAAGGCGGCCAAGGCTCCTCCCCTACCCTACTACAGAACTGCAACGCGCGGCGGGCACGGGCGTGGTCGCCCTACGCGATTTCGCTGAGGGTCGCAGTGCGAGCAAGAGCGAGATTCTTCGGTCGCCGCAGAGGGCGGGCGCGCTCAGAATGACAGGGGGGAGGCGCCAGGGGCGCGTTCGACAGGCTGGGAGCCTGTCCCACCAAGAGGCGCGCATGGGTCCCTAAGCCCTTCGGGCCGGGATGGCGGTCCGCCAACGGCGGACCTAGCCAAATGCGCGCCCTACAGAACGGCCAGCGGCTGTGCCGCCTTCGACAGGCTGGGAGCCTGTCCCAACCAGGGAGGGGCGGGAGGCGGGGAAGGCTTGTGCCTTGCGGACCTTTCTGATTGGTCAGGAGCGATAGGCACGAAGAAACTCGTCCCTGGGAATGCCGGCCTGCGTGCAGATCGTGCGAAGAGTGGACCGTTTGAGGGAGGGATGATTCGGGATGGTCATACGGGTAGCCGAGCCGTCTGGGTTCTTTCGGCGCAAGGAGATATGCTCTGCCTCGCGAACGACCTCAAAGCCCAGGGCGCGGAGAGCGCGCAGCACGCGTGCTTTCGGGGCATCGGCAGGGAATCTGGTCAAGGGACAGGGACCTCGGTCTCAGCAATGAAGACTTCCTCCGCCAGGATAGCCTCCTCGAGGACCTCGGGGCCGAAGGTCTTGATGTGAAATCCAACGGCCGAACGGATCTCACGAAGGGCCTGTTCGTAGGTGTCGCCCTGAGCTACCACCACTCCTTTGAGCCCGAGTGGATAGGCGACGTAGCCATCCTCGGTTCGTTCAATGACCAGCTTGATCCGCGCTGGAGTGGCAGCCATTTGCTCCTCCTGTCCTCGTCCAGGCACAGCCGGATTATATCACATGCGAGACGGCAAGAATGTGGAAGGGGCGGGAGGCAAGGCCCCTGACCAACAGGGATGGGTGTGGGGATGGGTGTGGCCGCGCTGGAGGCGGTTCGCGCGGTGAGGGGTGCGGGCTAGCGGAGGGAGCGAGTGTGTTCCTCGGCGCGGGTCAGGCGTGTTAGGACGCGGTCCTCGCCCAGCACGGCCATAAGCTCGAAGAGGCCGGGGCCCTTGGTGCGTCCGGTGACGGCTAGGCGGGTGGTGTGGATGACTGGACCGGCCTTGAGGTCGAGCCGGTCGGCGACCCCTCGGATTGCAGTCTCGATGGACTCGACATCGAAGCTCGGCAGCCCTCCGATGGCAGCCCTGACGGCCGCGAGCACCTCCGCTGCGCCATCGCGGCGGAACCACTTGCGCTCGCCCTTGTCGTCGTAGCGCTCGGGGTCACGGAAGAAGAACTCGGTGAGCTGCGGCAGCTCGGCCAGGGTGCGGGCGCGTTCCTGCTCGAGCATGAGCGCCTTGGCGACGTAGTCGTCGTCGAACTGCTCAGAGAGCCGTCCGAATGTGGCCTCGAGGAACGGGCGGGAGCGGGCGACGTAGTCGTCCGGCGGGAGGTTCCGCAGATAGACGCCGTTCATCCAGGCGAGCTTCTCGGCGTCGAAGACGGCGTTCGAGCGGCCGATGCCCTCCAGCGAGAATGCTTCGATCAGCTCTTCTCGGGAGAGCAGCTCGCGGTCGTCGCCCGGGGACCAACCGAGGAGGGCGACGAAGTTGACCAGGGCCTCCGCGAGGTAGCCCTGGTCGCGGTACTCGGTGACAGAGACGGCGCCGTGTCGTTTGGCGAGCTTGGAACGGTCCGGCCCGAGTATGAGGGGCAGATGGCCGAAGCGCGGCATGGGCAGACCGAGCGCGTTATAGACGTGGATCTGGCGGGGGGTGCCGGAGATGAGGTCCTCGCCGCGGAGCACGTGGGAGATCGCCATGGCGGAGTCGTCCACCGCGCAGGCCAGGAGATAGGTGGGGGTGCCGTCCGACCGGAGGAGCACGAAGTCGTCGAGCTCTGAGTTCTGGAACTCGATGGGCCCGCGCACGAGGTCATCCCAGCCCACCGCGCCGTCCTCGGGGACGGCGAAGCGGATCGCCTTGGGTCGCCCCTCCGCCTCTCTCTGCTCTCGTTCGCTGTGCGTCAAGCCGCGGCAACGGCGGTCGTAGCGGGGCGGCAGCCCCTTGGCGTGCATCTCCTTGCGCCGGTGCTCGAGCTCCTGGGGGGTGCAGTAGCAGGGGTAGGCCTTGCCGTCGTCGAGCAGGCGATCCACCGCGCGTCGGTAGCGGTCGAGCCGCTGAGACTGGAAGTAGGGGCCGCAGTCGCCGCCGACCTCGGGGCCCTCGTCCCAGTCGAGGCCGAGCCAGCGCATGCTGTCTAGGATAGTGGCGATGTTATCCTGGGTGGAGCGTGCGCGGTCGGTGTCCTCGATGCGGAGGACGAAGGCGCCGCCGCGGCGGCGTGCGAAGAGCCACTTGTAGAGGGCGGTGCGCGCGTTGCCGATGTGGAAGCGGCCGGTAGGAGAAGGGGGCATGCGCACGCGGATGTGGCTGCTCATGGGCGGCCCTTCGAGCTATCCGCCGCGCAGGTACTTGCGCTTGGTCTTCTTGCGGCCCTGGCTGACTTTACGCTCGTCGAACACCCAGACATCGGAGTTGGCCGGCCGCTGGTAGAAGCAGTGGTAGGATGCCAGGTTAGAGGCCACGACGCGGCGGGTGGTGCGGCGGGCGACGTTGACCTCCGCCCAGACGGTCATGAACGGGGCGCCCTTCTCGTGGTCGGCGAGGACGCTCTGCATGATCTGGAGCACGGACCAGCCCTGCTTGGAGGCCTTTCTCCTGACGCTGTTTATCCGCCTGATCCGCTCATCGGTGAGAGCGACGTAGGGGTCGGGCTCTTCCTCGCAGGAGACCGTGAACTCATCGGGGACAGAGCCGGGTGTGATAACGAAGATGGCGCCAGGGTACAGCTTGCGCGCGGCGTACCAGTCGCTCATCTCGTAGAGGAGCGAGGTGGTGTAGCTGAGCCAGACAGGATAGGACTTGCCGGTCTCCTTGTCGATGAAGGTGGCGCAGACCAGATCGGACTCCGAGGGATAGAAACGGCGGTCGCAGACGCGCACTTTGAGGGTGCCGGCCTTCCAGTGGTCGTAGAGCAGGATATGGCGCAGCTCGTCGGTGGGCTGCTGCTCGGGGCTGATATCTATCTCGGGCTCCTCCCCGAAGTCCTCGTAGCGAGGGTCGTGGACCCATGAGACGAGGACGGGCTCGATGCCTTCGTCCTCGAGCTCGGAGTCGGCCTCATCTTCACGGGGCACGATGGGGACCGGGAGCAGGGCGTTCGGGACCTTGTCTGTGTGCTTGGGCATCATGCCGGGCAGACCCCAGGTCTGGCTGCCGACGCGGACGAAGCGGGAGTCGAGGCTCATGGCGCTCATCAGCGCGTCGACGGCCTCCTGGAAGCGCCTGGATGCCGAGCTATACTCGAAGATGTTCTCTGCGAGGACGCGAGCGGACTGAGGCTTCTTACGGCGGCGCAGGTATTTGAAGACCTCCTCCACGTCGGTGGGCGTAATGATAATGGGGCCCTCGGCCTCCTCTTCCTCGGCCCACTCGGCCTCGTGCTCTTTCTCCGCGCGGCGGGAGAGGCGCTTGAGCTCCTTGTGGTAATCGGGGACAAACTCTTGCAGGCCCCAGACGAGGCCGGAGAGCATGAGCAGGCGCTGGTCCTGTCGGCATTCCTGGATGAACGCGACTGGATCGAGGTCGCCCTTGGACAGCCGCCATACGGCATAGCTGAGGACCTTGTTGGCGACCGGCCGGCCGACCTTTCGTATGAGCTTGAAGGCGATCTCGACGGGCGGCTGATCTGTGCTCATGCGGGTGTCGAGCAGCTCATCGGCGAGGGGACGGACCTCCTCGGTTTCCAGGAAGAAGTTGTGAAGGAAGCATTTCTCGGGGTCGTCGTGCGAGGTGTCCAGCAGCCATTCGCGCAGGCACCACATGCCGTCGGGTGTCTGCCAGTACTTGGGGTGGCTCTGGAGAGTCTGGATCAGCAGGTCGTCAAAGAACTCGACGGGCCGGCGCTGGACGAGGGCCATCTCGTTGTGGATGGTGCGCAGGAGCGTGGGCTTTCCGTAGGAACGCAGGGTGTACTCGACGGCGCCCTCGAAGGGTAGATGGATCGCGGTGCGGAGCGCGAGGTTCAAGCGGCGGTCCTCCATGTCGAAGCGGTCGCTGTAGTAGAGAGTCTTTCGGACGAACTTGGGGTGGACCGGCACGATGTGCTCGAGTTCGCCGGCGATGTCCCTGGACTTAGCGGCCTGGCCGGTGTTGAGCATGATTTCGAAGATGAGGTCCTCGAAGTACCGGATCGTGAGCGGCGTGCGCTCTTTGTCGGCCGCTTTCTTGGTCTTCTTGG
>DAOVEW010000041.1 GCA_030668755.1 Bacillota bacterium
TCTCACTCTGGGGACCGTGGGGCGAGGATCGCGTTTCGCTGCGGGCCGCGGGACGTCACCAGGCCTTCAACGCGGCGGCCGCGGCGGCGGCCGCGGCGGGCGCCGGCGCGCCCGCGGAATGGATCCCCGCGGGCCTCGAGGCATTCGAGGCCGCGGACATGCGGGGGCGGATCAGCGAGGCCCCGGGGGGCTTCACTCTGATAGACGACTGCTACAACGCTGCGCCCGACTCGATGCGCGTGGCACTGGAGCTGCTCGCCGATCTCCCCGGCAACGACAAATGGGCCGTGCTGGGCGACATGAAGGAGCTGGGGCCGCTCGCCGCTGAGTGGCACAGAGAAGTGGGCGAGCTCGCGGTGAGCATGGGCATCACGGGTCTAATAGCATTGGGAGAGCTAGGCCACCACATCGCCGAGGCGGCCCGTGGGCGGCTTCCTTCCGGCAGTGTGATCGAGGCCGCTGACATCGGCGAAGCCGCACAGGCGGCGGCAGACCGTCTGCGTCCAGGGGACGTGGTGCTGGTGAAGGCGTCGCGAGCGATGAGGATGGAGGAGGTCGTGGCACGGCTCCTCGGACAGCCAGGGAGCGGGAGAGGGCAGTCCGGATGAGCCAGATCCTGTCGCCGCTAGAGATTGCGCTGATTCCCGCCGCCGCGCTGGTGCTGGTCGCGGCACTGGGGCCCCTCGCCATCCGGCTGCTGAAGCGAGCGGGCGCCGAGCAGAGGGTGAGGGACGACGGGCCCCGCCGGCACCTGGAGAAGGCAGGCACCCCGACGATGGGCGGCGTGCTACTGCTCGGAGCAGTGGTCGCCGCGTCGCTGGCCGCTCAGCGGTGGACGGCTGGTGCGGTGACACTTCGCGCTGTGACGCTCCTCGCCGTCCTCCTCGCGTTCGGCTGCATCGGCGCGGCCGACGACTGGATGAAGATCACGCGCGGCCGCTCGCTGGGCCTGCGGGCCCGCCACAAGGTCGTGCTCCAGTTGGTCGTTGCGGTAGTGTTCGTCTACGCCCTGGCCGGCGAGAGGGCCGCCGCGGCGCTTGGCGGGAATCCAGAGGTCGAGCCGCTCGGCCTCATCTGGGCAGGCTTCTGGGCGCTCGCGCTGGTGGCCACCTCCAACGCAGTTAACCTCGCGGACGGCCTCGACGGGCTGGCGGCGGGGCTCTGCGCAATAGGCGCGGCGGGCTTCGCCGTCCTCGCGCTGAAGGCCGGGGACCGGGAGACTGCCATCGTAGCCCTGGCGGTGGCCGGCGCGTGCGCTGGTTTCCTGGCCTACAACCATCATCCCGCCAAGGTGTTCATGGGAGACGTCGGCTCTCTGGCGCTTGGCGGCGCGCTGGCGGCGGTCGCCGCCCACCTGAACCAGCCTGTGGCGCTTGTAGGGCTTTGCCTCATCCCTTTCGTGGAGGAGCTCTCAGTCATCGTCCAGGTCATCTCGTTCAAGGTCACTGGCAGGCGGGTGCTGCGCATGAGCCCGCTGCACCATCATTTCGAGCTCTCCGGGTGGCCGGAGCGGCGCGTCGTAGTCGCGTTCTGGGTGACGGGGCTGATCGCCGCAGCGGCCGTCCTCGCCCTCTGTCTGATGACATGACCGAAGCCAACGCAGACAGCAACCAGCAGTTTTCGGGGAGGCGCGTGCACATCATCGGGCTCGGCGCCTGGGGAACCGGGCGCGCAACTGCGCGGGTGCTGGCCGCCCGGGGGGCCGGCGTCACAGTGTCGGACGTCAAGCCGGCGGATCAGCTCGCACAGGAGATCGCCGCGCTGGAGGGGACGGGCGTCGTCGTGCTGGCCGGCCGCGATGCCTACCAGGGAATCGAGGAGTCGGACTTGGTGGTGCCCAGCCCGGGCGTCCCCCTCGACATCCCTCCCCTGCTGCGCGCCCAAGAGCGAGGCATACCGGTCGTCAGCGAGATAGAGGTCGCGTTCTGGATCGCGCCGTGCCCGATTGTCGCAATAACCGGGACGAAGGGGAAGACCACCACGACGGCACTGCTCGGCGAGCTCCTCCGCGGGGCGGGGAAGCCCGCGCTCGTCGGCGGGAACATCGGCCTTCCGCTGATCGCACTCGCCGACAGAGCGCGACCGGAGGATGTGCTCGTCGGAGAGGTGAGCAGCTTCCAGTTGGAGGCCGTCCGTGACTTCCGGCCGCGCGCCGCCGTTCTGCTGAACCTGTTCCCCGACCACCTCGACCGGCACGCAACGATGCACGAGTATCGGGAGGCAAAGGCGAAGCTCTTCGCCAATCAAACGTCCGAGGATGCGGCCGTGATCAACCGCGACGACCCGGAGGCATGGGCCCTGCGGAGCCGAACCGAGGCCCGGCTCATGCCCTACAGTCTGACCGACCCGCAGCCGGACGGCGCCGACGTCGCCGACGGCTGGCTGCGGGTGGTCGGAGGCCGCGTGTGTCAAGCATCCGAGGTCCGCCTGCGCGGGAGGCACAACCTCGGCAACGTCCTCGCCGCGCTGGCCGCCGCGCGCGCGGTCGGCGCGTCTCTGGACCGCGCGGGAGAGACGATCTCACGCTTCGAGGGGATCGAGCACCGGCTCGAAGTCGTGGCCGTCGGCGGCGGAGTGACGTTCGTCAACGACTCGCAGGCCACGACTCCCGAGGCGACGCTCGCGGCGCTCGACGCCTTCGCCGAGCACATCGTCCTGATCGCCGGCGGACGGGCCAAGGTGCACGACTTCCAAGGCCTCGGGGGCCGGATCGCCGAGCACGGGGCTTCTCTCGTTGTGCTCGGCGAGGCAGCCGAGGAGATCGCGGCCGCCGCCCAGGCGGCCGGCGCCGCCGACATCGCCCGCGCAGAGGGCCTTCGTCATGCGGTGCAGCTCGCCAGGGAGCGCTCGCAGCCTGGGGATGTCGTCTTGCTCTCCCCGGCGTGCGCCAGCTTCGACATGTTCCAGAACATGGCCGAGCGAGGTCGGACGTTCAAGCGGATCGTGGCAGAGCTCACAGCCGAGGAAAGGACGCCCTAGCAATGTCGGTAGCACGACCGATCCAGGTTCCACAGGCGCAGCTCGCCCCGGAGGAGAGAAGGAGGACGGACCTCGTCGTGCTCGTGCCCACGCTGGTGCTGGTGGCCCTTGGCATCGCCATGGTCGTCAGCGCGGGCATTCCACTGGCGGCCGCGGACGAGAGCGAGGACATCGACTTCTATCTCAAGCGGGAGCTGCTCTTCGCCGCGCTCGGGCTTGCGATGATGTGGGCCGTCATGCGGGCGCCCCTCGATGCCGTCCGCGACGGCGCGGGGGTCCTCCTAGCGGCGGCCGTGGGACTGCTGATTCTCGTGCTCTTCGTCGGCGTCGAGGTCAACGGGGCTCGCTCGTGGCTGCCGATCCCCTTCACCCCGTTTCGGTTTCAGCCGAGCGAGATGGCCAAGATCGTCCTCGTCATCGCCGCCGCGCGCTACTTCGCGAAGTTCCCGGCGGGCGTACCGACCTGGCGCCGCGCGCTGCCTCCCTTTGCGACCCTCGGCGTCGTCGCGGCGCTGGTCGCTGTGGAGCCCGACCTTGGAACCGCCGCCGTTCTCGTCGCGGCAATGCTCGTCTACTTCCACATCGCCGGGGCAAAGCTCCGCCACCTGATAGGGGCCGGCCTCCTTGGCCTTTCATTCGCCGCCGCGATGGCGTACTGCCATCCCTATCAGCTCGCGCGCATGAAGGCCTTCCTCTTCCGCACCGAGCTCGCCTCCAGCGGGGGATACCATACCACCCAGTCATTGATCGCAATGGGCTCCGGCGGGATGTTCGGGCGCGGGTACTGCGGCAGTGTGGAGAAGTACTTCTACCTGCCGGCCGCCATCCACGACTCGATCCTTGCAGTGATCGGGGAGGAGCTCGGCTTCGCCGCGACGGCTGCAATACTCGTGCTTTTCGGCATCCTAACGTGGCGCGGAATGGCTATCGCGGCGCGCGCGCCGGACCGATTCTCCGGCCTGCTCGCGGTTGGAGTCACCTGTATGCTTGCGGTTCAGGCCTTGGTCCACGTGGCGGTGGCCACCGACTGCGCCCCGGCCACCGGTATGCCGCTCCCGTTCGTGAGCTACGGGGGGTCCTCGCTCGTCTTCTCCCTCATCGGCGTTGGACTGCTCCTGAACGTTGCCCGAAAGCAGCGGGGCCGGCCCATCGGGCGGGAGGCGCCATGACCGGGCGGGTCCACTTCGTCGGCATCGGCGGCATCGGGATGAGCGCGCTGGCGCAGATCCTGCTTGCCCGCGGCGTCCCCGTGTCGGGGTCGGATCTGCACGAATCTCCCATGACGGCTCAGCTTGCGTCGCTCGGAGCAGATGTGACGATCGGCCACCGATCCAATCTGGTGCAGGGGGCGGCCAGCGTCGTCGTGTCCGACGCCATCGGGCCCGACAACCCCGAGGTGGCCCGCGCTCGCTCCCTCGGACTCCCCGTCAGGCGCCGCTCGGAGCTCCTGGCCGAGCTCATGTCCCGCGGCCGCGGCATCGCGGTATCCGGGACCCACGGCAAGACTACAGTGACGGCCATGGTCGGCGCGATAGTCGCCGAGGCTGGGCTCGATCCCACCGTTGTCCTGGGCGGCGAGTACCCTCCGCTGGGGGGGAACGCGCGCGTCGGCGGCGGCGAATGGTTCGCTGCGGAGGCCTGCGAAGCATATGAATCCTTCCTCGACCTCGAACCGGAGATCGCCGTAGTCACGAATATCGAGCCCGAACACCTCGACCACCACAAGTCCCTGGAGCACCTGCGGCAGAGCTTCGTCGAGTTTCTCCACCGCGTGAGCCGCGGCGGCTCTCTCGTCTTGTGCGCAGACCGCCCGGAGCTGACCGAGCTTCCGCTTCCCGCAGGCCGCAGGGTCATCTGGTACGGCACAGCCGAGCAGGCCGAGGTTCGAGGCGTGGAGATCGCGAGCTCGGGTCGGGAGGGAACGTGTCTGCTCCACATCGAGGGGCGACCAGCCGGAGAGCTGCGCGTGAAGACGCCCGGCCGGCACAACCTGGTGAACGCGCTCGGCGCAGTGGCCGCGGCGCGGCAGACCGGAGCTTCGCTCGACGCGTGTAGGAGAGCGCTGGCGAAGTTCGTTGGCGTGGGCCGCCGGTTCGAGGTCCTGGGAGAGGCATCGGGTATTGCGGTGGTGGACGATTACGCACACCATCCCACGGAGATCGCGGCGAGCATCTCCGCCGCGCGCGCGGCGTTTCCGGGGCAGCGCATCGTCGCCCTGTTCCAGCCGCACCTCTACTCCCGGACGCGGGACTTCGCGGGCGAGTTTGCGAGCGCGCTCGGCGAGGCCGACCTCACGATCCTCACCGAGATCTATCCCGCGCGCGAATCCCCAATCCCGGGCGTCACCTCGGGCATGATCGCCGATCACTACCGGCGTCGCTTCGGAAAGGATGCGCTGCTCGAGGTGGCGAAGGAGGCGCTGACGGCGGACGTGCCGGGAAACCTGCGATCGAGGGACGTGCTTCTGGTCATGGGCGCGGGCGATATCGGCGCGGTCGCGCACCATGTGCTCCACCGGCTCGGGGGCCCAGCCGCCGCGGAGCAGGAGGTGGTCGCGAAGCAATGAGCACTAGACGCCAGGCCTCAATCGCAGCACCGCTGATCGCAAGGCCGCGCCGCCAGCTCGAGTTGGCCGCCGCAGAGCTAAGCGGCCGGATGAGGGGCCGAGTCCTGCTCCGAGAACCGATGGCCCGGCACACGACGTTCCGCATCGGCGGCCCGGCCGACGTCTTCGTGCAGCCCCTCGACATAGATGACCTGACGGTCGCCATCCGCTTCGGCCGGGAGAAGGGGCTGCCGATGAAGGTCGTCGGGAATGGCAGCAACCTCCTGGTGGGCGACAAGGGAATGCGCGGGCTCGTCGTTCGGCTCGCGCCCAACTTCAGCGATATCGAATGGCGAGAGGACGGCGCGGTGGTGGGGGCGGGCGCGCGCCTTGGGCGCCTGGTGCAGGAGGCGGCCGAGGTGGGCCTCAGCGGACTGGAGTCCACTGTAGGGATCCCGGGCACGCTCGGCGGCGCCCTCGCCACAAACGCGGGCACCGACACCGGGGCCATCGGCGACCTGATAGTGGGTGCGACGGTCTTCGACGGGAATGGCGAAATCCAGCAGTGGACAGCGGTGCAATTCGCGTACCGCTACCGCTACAGCAGCGTTTCGTCGACAAGGACGACGGTGGTGTCGGCCCAGCTTCGACTGCGCCCCGCGCCGCCCGAGGAGATCCGTGCGAAGATAGAGCGGCTTCGCCGGAAGAGGGCGAGCCGCCAGCCTCTGCGCGCGTGGTCGGCCGGCAGCGTGTTCAAGAATCCCCGCGGGGTGGCGGCCGGGAAAGTCCTGGACCGGGCGGGTGCGAAGGGGCTGCGGGTGAGCGATGCTCAGGTCTCGCGGAAGCACGCCAACTTCCTGGTGAACCGCGGCCAAGCCACGGCGGGCGACATGCGCGAGTTGATCGCACGCGCTCACAGCCTGGCTCTGCGCCGGTACGGCATCGACCTGGAGCCGGAAATCGAGATCACGGGAGAGTAACCGCAAGGATGGGAAAGCTCCGCGTCACGGTGCTAACTGGAGGCGCCTCGGCCGAACGCGAGGTCTGCCTGATGAGCGGCAGGAAGGTCATGGGCGCGCTTGACCCCAGCCGGTACGAGGCGGTGAGCGTTGACCTTTCGGACCTCACGGGAGCCCGCGCCGCGGACTTCGCCCGTCTCTTTCTCTCCTCCACTACCGGCCAAGCCGCGACGGCCCCCACCGCCCCGGCCGACGGCGGGCCCGACGTCGTCTTCATCGCCCTTCACGGCGGCGCAGGAGAGAACGGCACAGTCCAGGGCATGCTCAATCTGCTCGGAGTCCCTTACACCGGGTCCGGCGTACTGGCGAGCGCGCTCGCCATGAACAAGATCATGGCCAAGAAGGTCTTCGAGCGCGACGGCATACCCACCCCCAAATGGGTCGCCCTGGCCGCCGCCGACCGGGAGGGCGCCCCCGATGCAGTCGCCGCCGCGGTCGGCTTCCCGTGTATTGTCAAGCCTGCGTGCCAAGGCTCCACCATCGGGGTCACCGTCGTACGCGAGCCCCGCGACCTGGGAGACGCGCTCGACACCGCCTTCCAGTACGGCCCGCAGGCGCTCGCCGAGCGGTACATCGCCGGCACCGAGGTCAGCGGACCCGTGCTCGGCAACGACGACGCACGCGCGCTGCCTCTGGTGGAGATCGTCCCTTCGGGGGGCTTCTATGACTACCATGCCAAATACACCCCGGGCGCGACCGAGGAAATCATCCCCGCGCGCAT
>DAOVEW010000116.1 GCA_030668755.1 Bacillota bacterium
CTCCTCATCGGCAAGCCGTCACCGGAAGCCGGAAGGCTCATCGCACGGCAGGCCGGCGTCGCTCCCGAAGAAGCGCTCATGGTCGGCGACCGCCTCGAGACCGACATCGAGATGGGCCGCCGCGCAGGCCTGCTCACCTGCCTCGTGCTGACCGGCATCAGCCGCGCCGAGGAGGCCGACGCCCTTCCCCCCGACAGCCGGCCACATTGGATCATTCCCAGCATCGCCCAGCTCCCGGATCTCCTCCAGGACTCTGAGCTAAGCCAGGAGCAAGTGCAATGAGCACCTTGCCCCCAGTGGTGCTCACCATCGCGGGCTCGGACTCCGGCGGCGGCGCGGGCATCGAGATGGACCTCAAAGTCTTCGCCGCCCTTGGGGCGTTCGGCACGTGTGCCGTAACCGCCCTCACTGCGCAGAACACCCTCGGGGTACGCGGCGCCTGGCAGGCGCCGCCCGACTTCGTGAAAGACCAGATCGCAGCCGTCCTCGACGACCTCCCCGTGAAGGCGGCCAAGACCGGCATGCTGTCATCGCAGGAAGTCGTGCTTGCAGTGGCGGACCTCGCCCGCACCCGCGGTTTCCCTCCCCTGGTGGTCGATCCGGTAGTGGTCGCGAAGGACGGCACCCACCTGCTTTCCGACGCCGGCCTCGCCGCCCTGCGCGAGCAGCTCCTCCCGGCCGCCGCTCTTGTCACGCCCAACGTTCCCGAGGCGGAGGCGCTCACTGGCGCACGGATCGGCTCCGAGCAGGACCTCAGCGGAGTCGCAGCGAAGCTCCGCGCCGCGGGGTGCAGCTGGGTGCTCCTCAAGGGCGGCCATCTAGGCGGGAAACAGGTAACCGACCTGCTCCTCGGTCCGAGCTTCGAGCAGGCCCTTTCCTCACCCCGAATCCCCGGCGGCCCACTGCACGGCACGGGCTGTGCCCTCTCGGCGGCGATCGCTGTCCACCTCGCCCGCGGGCTCTCCATCCCCGACGCAGTCCACGAGGCCAGAACCTTCCTGCAAGGGCTCATAGCCGACGCGCTTGCCCTCGGAAAGGGTGCGCTCGTCCTCCATCCACAGCCGTCCATCGCAAGCGGGAGAAATGCCCCATGACCAAATTCATCTTCGTCACCGGCGGCGTTGTCTCATCAGTCGGCAAGGGAATCACCACCGCCTGCCTCGGCCGTCTCCTCAAGGACCGCGGGCTCAAAGTGACGACGCAGAAGATCGACCCCTATCTCAACGTCGATGCCGGCACCATGAGCCCCTTCCAGCACGGCGAGGTCTTCGTCACCGATGACGGCGCCGAAACCGACCTCGACCTCGGCCACTACGAGCGCTTCGTTGACCTCAGCCTCAGCCAGCTCAGCAATGTCACCACAGGGCAGGTCTACGGCACGGTCATTCGCAAGGAGCGCGCCGGCGAGTACCTCGGGCAGACGGTCCAAGTCATCCCTCACCTCACCGATGAGATCAAGCTCCGCATCTCCGCCATCGCCGAGCACGATCAGGCCGACATCGCCATCATAGAGATCGGCGGCACGGTTGGCGACATCGAGGGCCAGCCCTTCCTCGAGGCTGTCCGACAGATGCGCCGCGAGCTCGGCCCCGGGAACTCCCTCTTCATACACGTGACCCTCATCCCCTATGTCGGCCCCTCCGGTGAGAGCAAGACCAAGCCCACCCAGCACAGCGTCCGCGAGCTCCGCAACATCGGCATCCAGCCCGACGTCCTCCTCTGCCGGTCGCGCCGGCCCCTCTCCAAGGAGATGCGGGAGAAGCTCAGCCTCTTCTGCGACGTCGCCCCCGAAGCAGTCATCGAAGGGCTCGACACCGACTCGATCTACGAGCTGCCCCTCACCTTCGAGGACCAGGGCTTCGGCGACCTCGTGGCCGATCGTCTCGGCGTCAATGGAAAGCCCGACCACACGGAGTGGAAGAAGGTCGTCCAGCGCATCAGAAAACCAAAGCAGAAGATCACCGTCGCCATGGTCGGCAAGTACATGGCCCTCAAAGACGCCTACATCAGCGTCACCGAGGCCATCTGCCACGGTGGGATCGCGAACAGCGCCCAAGTGGATGTGAAGCGCGTGGACTCCGAGGAGATCGAGAAGCACGGCGCGGCAAAGCTCCTCAAGGGCATGTCCGGAATCGTCGTCCCCGGGGGCTATGGCGACCGCGGCGTCGAGGGAAAGATACAGGCCATCCAGCACGCGCGTGAGAACGGGCTGCCCTTCCTCGGGCTCTGCCTGGGCATGCAGTGCGCCGTCATCGAGTTCGCGCGCCACGTCTGCGGCTGGAAGGACGCCAACAGCGCCGAGTTTAGATCCGACACGGAGCACCCGGTGCTCGACCTCCTGCCCGAGCAAGAGGGCGTCACCGACAAGGGGGCCACCCAGCGCCTTGGCGCCTACCCCATGCGCATCATGCCCGGCACCAACGCCCGCAAGATCTACGGCAGCGCCCGCGCCAGCGAGCGCCACCGCCACCGCTACGAGGTCAACAACACGTTCCGCTCCGAGCTGGAAGACCGCGGTCTGGTCACCGCCGGTGTCAGCCCCGACGGCAGCCTCGTCGAGCTCATCGAGCTCCCAGACCACCCCTTCTTCCTCGGCTCCCAGTTCCACCCCGAGTTCAAATCTCGCCCCAACCGCGCGCATCCCCTGTTCCGGGAGTTCGTAAAGGCGGCAGCCAAGTACGCCCCAGCGCAGTAACGCTGCCTGACTGCGTCCCGCGAGCACCGGCATACCGAGCACAGGCACGACATGGCCGCGCGTCGTGGAGCCGGCGAAGGAAGAACGGGTCAGTCCCGCTGCCATACCACCAGAGAATCGAGGAGCGGATACTAGCTATACCGGTCGCGCCTGCACAGGCTGCAAGCCTGTGCCACCGAAAGGCAGGACGCGCCTGGAAGAGGCTGGCAGTCCGTTGGGCTAGGGCCAGGGCAGGCCTGTCCCGCCCTGCACGAGCGGGAAGGGAATCAGCGGCCCATGTCGCTGAGGGCCTCCAGGTGTCGTCGCATGGCCTCTTTGAGGGTGATTCGAGGGGCCGGCTCGGTCGCCGAGCGCTCGCGCCAGGCCTTCCGCTGCACCAGCCTCTCTGGCTGAGGAGCGACTCAGCATCTCCCGCTCCCATAGTCCAACGTCTCCACCTCTCTCTATACTGCTACACACCAAGCCCAACATGCAAGGAGCGACATTCTTGTCGCGACCGCCCCTTTCGTGTTTCGCCGCCCTCCCCCGCCGACCGTCGCCGTTCTGCCGAAGAGTCCGCCGTGGCGGATAGGCCGGCCATGTCTCCTCACCTCCGTCTTGAGCGTCGCTACGCGAGCATCGCCTTCAGATCCTCCTCCGGCGTGGAGATCGGCATGATATTGAACTTCTCCACCAGCGTCTTCAGCACCGGCGGCGTCACGAACGCGGGGAGAGTCGGCCCCAGGCGTATGTTCTTGATCTCCAGATGGAACAGCGTCAGCAGAATGACCACTGCCTTCTGCTCGAACCAGGAGAGCACCAGCGACAGCGGCAGGCCGTTCACATCTGTGTCGAACGCGTCCGCCAGCCCAAGCGCAATCTGAATGGCCGAATAGGCGTCGTTGCACTGGCCCACATCGAGAAGCCTTGGGATTCCCTCTATCTCACCGAAATCCAGCTTGTTGAACCGGTACTTCCCGCATCCCAGAGTGAGGATCACGCAGTCGTCCGGAACGGCCTTCGCAAGCTCGGTGTAGTAGCTCCGCCCCGGCTTGGCGCCGTCGCAACCACCGATCAGGAAGAAGTGGCGGATCTTCCCCTGCTTCACGGCTTCCACGATCTTGTCGGCGGCGCCGAGCACAGCATTCCGCGCGAACCCGACTGTGATCGACCCATCGGGGCCGTCTTCGGCAAACCCCTCCGCCGCCAACGCCGCTTCGATGACCGGCCGGAAGTCCCCGTCCTCGATATGCCGTACGCCCGGCCAGCGGACGACCCCCGCCGTGAAAATCCTGTCCTTGTACGTCTCCTTCGGAGCCTGGATGCAGTTGGTCGTCATCAGGATCGCGCCGGGGAAGGCCTCGAACTCCCTCCGCTGGAGCTGCCATGGGCCGCCGTAGTTCCCGACCAGGTGCTTGTACTTCTTCAGCTCCGGGTAGCCGTGGGCGGGCAGCATCTCGCCGTGCGTGTAGATATTGATCCCCTTGCCCTCCGTCTGCTTCAGCAGCTCCGACAGGTCTTTCATGTCGTGCCCGGACACGAGGATGGCCTTGCCCCTCACCGGCTCGATGCGGACCTGTGTGGGCACCGGATTCCCGTAGCTCGCGGTGTGCGCCGCGTCGAGCATCCCCATCACGCGAAGGTTCATCTCGCCGCACTTCACACACCTGCCCAGCAGCTCTTCGACGGTCTGGCCGTCGCGGGTCAGGAAATCCATCTGCTCGTGGATGAACCCGTAGACCTGATCTTCCTCTATGCCCAATATCTGGGCGTGGTCCGCGTACGCCGCCATCCCCTTCAGCCCATAGGTGAGCAGTTCCTGAAGCCCGGTGATGTCGTCTCCCAGCGCTTCCTTGCGCTTCTCGATGCCGATCTCGGAAGCCTGTTCGACCAGGTCTTCCAGCCTGTCCGCAGGCATCCACGTCGCGGGGTGGGGGAGGACCTCCGGCGCACGTCCGGCCTCGGCGCACGCCTCTTCATACGCCTGCTTCATCCGGTCGCGCAGCTCGCACCCTCGCCGGATCATGTCGTGCAGGGGCGCGGGATCGAAGTTCACGTTGGTAACCAGGGCGAATAGCGCCTTGAGAGTGAAGACATTGCTCTCCCTATCCTCGATGCCGAGCCCGCGAGCCCGGTGCGCGTACATCGCCAGGCCCTCGACGGTGCGTACCAACAGGTCCTGCAAGCTCGCCGTCTGCGCGTCCTTGCCGCAGACTCCGCGCACGGTGCAGCCTGTTCCCTTCCCCGTCTGCTCGCATTGGTAGCAGAACATAGCTTATCGCCTCCTTGGTTTACGACCCCGCTGGATTCGAGCCACCTCCGTGGCCAGCGCGTCCACCCCATCCGCCCCTTCCACCACCTCGATCTCGAAGCCGGCCGTGACCTCCTCGTTCACCTTCAGCTCCACCAGGCGGCCCGCGCTTCGGGCCGCGGAGCGGCCGACCGAAGGATCTCGTTGTTGCTGCTTCGCGAGCCCTCCCCGCCATCCCCCCTCTCGCAACCATCACATCCAACGGCCCGTGCCGCTTCTCGTCTACAGCAGGGACCCCCATACAAATCCGCCTCCCAGGATATCGGCGCGCTCACTGCGCGAGGTAGTCCGGGTCTCCCATCGAATCCAGGTAGTCTGCCAGGCGCTTTCGTCGCGCCAGAAAAGCGGCGAACAAGCCCTCTGCGGTCTCCTCGATGCTGCGGCTGTTGTTCGTGTAGGGGTCCTCCCGCGTGGCATCATTGACCTGAGCGATCCAC
>DAOVEW010000195.1 GCA_030668755.1 Bacillota bacterium
ATGTGGGAGAGCACCCACTGGTATCCGAACCGCAACGAGAAGCCTGACGATGAGCCGAAGAACGTCTTCGTGAACCCCGTCACCTTCACGACCGGCACGCCCGCTGGCTCCGGGAACGGGGACGGGACCCTCTTCTACCCCGGACAGGATCGTATATTCCCGGACGAGGACCGGGGCTTCCCGGGCCCCCTGAGTTCCGTTCGCATGAAGATGTACCGCCGCGGCGTTCAGGACGCCGAGTACATGTGGCTGGCCGAGCAAGCCGGACACCGCGAGAACGTCCGCGCGCTCCTGGAGGAATACCTGCCAGACCCAGTCTGGGAGCCGCCGAAGAAGCCGCGGTGGTCGAACCGCAACGCTGACTACGAGAAGGCTCGCCGCCGACTTGCCGAGATGATCGCGGTGCGCTAGCCGAACCATCATCTCCTCGCGAGTGACGAGGATTTCACAACTTGCCGCCGAAGTCATACCTGTTCGGGCGAGGAGCGTCTGGGCGATGCCCTCGCCCCCTCGGCCTTTCCCTGCCGGTGCCGTCCGACGTGTACTGGCGCGAGGTCTACCTGAATGGCGAAGGTCTACATCACGCGGCCGATAGCAGATGAAGCGCTTGCCTTGGTCCGAGGCGCGGCGCAGATCTCGCTGTGGCCGAATCCCGACGTGCCGCCGCCGCGCGACGTCATCCTGGCAGAGGTCCGGAGCGCCGATGGCTTGCTCTGCCTGCTCACCGATGCCATCGACGCGGAGATCATCGCGGCCGGGGAAAACCTCCGGGCCATCAGCAACATGGCGGTTGGCTACGACAACATCGATGTGCCGGCCGCCACCGCGCGAAACATCCTCGTCTGCAACACCCCCGGGGTGCTTACGGAGACCACGGCAGACCTCGCCTGGTCTCTGATCGCGGCGGCCGCCCGGCGAATCCCGGAGGCCGACCGCTACCTCCGTGCGGGCAGGTGGAAGAGCTGGTCACCTCAGCTCATGTTGGGCCAGGACATCTGCGGGTCAACCCTCGGCATAATCGGTCTCGGACGCATCGGTCAAGCCGTCGCGCGCAGGGCCAAGGGCTTCAACATGCGCATCCTCTACGCCGACCTTGCCCCGAAACCCGACGCGGAGGAGGCGCTCGGCGTCAGGTTTGCGGAGCTGCACGAGCTGCTGCGGGAGTCGGACATCGTATCCATTCATACTCCCCTCACAGATCGGACTCACCATCTCATCGGTGCCAGAGAACTCGCCCTCATGAAGCCGAGCGCGGTGCTTGTCAACACCGCTCGGGGCACAGTGGTGGACGGAAAGGCCCTTGCCGATGCGCTTCGCGAGGGACGCATATTCGCCGCCGGCCTCGACGTCTTCGAGTCCGAGCCCCCAGCGCTGGACGATCCCCTCCTCCAGCTCGACAACTGCGTCGTGCTCCCCCACATTGGCTCCGCCAGTGTTGACACCCGCACCCGTATGGCGACGATGGCCGCAGACGGCCTGCTGGCGGCCTTGGAAGGGCGGCGTCCGCCCTATCTTGTCAATCCGGAGGCATTCTCATTATGATCTCATACAGCCTTGAAGACTACGTGTTCGACCTCGCCGCCTTCTTTCCGATGTCGGTCTTCGACCGCATCACCGAGGTGCGCGTCCGCCGCCCACAGCTCATCCTCCAGGAGGCCGCCCGGCGCCAGCGGCGGCCCGACCTCGCGCCCCAGGGACGTCTGGTGCTGCTCGCCGCCGACCATCCTGCCCGTATGCTCACCGCCGTCGGCGAGAACCCCATCGCCATGGGCGACCGCCATCAGTACCTGGGACGCACGCTTCGCATCCTGACTTCGTCCGGCGTGGACGGCATCATAGCCACCACCGACGTCATCGAGGACCTCCTCATCATCAACGCGCTCATTAGAGAGGCCGGCGGGCAAGACTTCCTCGACCAGCGCGTCATGATCGGGTCCATGAACCGCTCCGGCCTCGCCGGGTCAGCATGGGAGACCGACGACCGGCTCACCTGCTTCACCCCCGATTCCCTCGACGACCTCAACCTCGACGGCGGCAAGATCGTCATCCGCATCTGCCCGGAGGAGGCCGAGCTCACCAACCGCACGCTGGAGTACTGCGCGCGGGCGATCTCAGGCTGCAACGAGCGCGGGCTCCCCGTCTTCGTCGAGCCCGTCCTGGTGACCAAGGTCGAGGGCCGGCTTCGCCTCCGGCGGACGGTCCAGGACATAGTGAAAGTGATGGGCGTGGCCTCCGCCCTCGGCGACTCCTCCCGAGGACTCTGGTTCGAGGTGCCCTACTGCGAGGGATTCGAGAGGGTCGCACGCAGCACCACGCTCCCCCTGGTCGTCGTCGTCGGCAGCGCAGGCGAAGACCCGACGCCCATGCTCACGCAGATCTCCGACGCCGTCCGCGCCCGTACCAACGTGCGCGGCGCTCTCATCGGGCGCAGCAGCCTCTTCCCCGGCGACGATGACCCCATGGCCTTCGCCCTCGCCGTCAGCGCCGTCGTCAAGGAAGGTCGCGAGCCCGAAGGCGCGGTGGATCGGCTCATGGCCAGTCGAAACCAGAACCTCGAAGCACTCAGCCGCTGGCTCACTCGCTAGCGGCTCCCGGATTCCTGAAGGAGAGCGGCCATGGCGCTCAAAGGCAACCTGCTGGTGGGTCAGTCCGGCGGTCCCACGGCGGTGATCAACGCGAGCCTCGCCGGACTAATCGAGGAAGCGAAGAACCACGAAGAGATCGAAGCTATCTACGGCATGGAGCACGGAGTCGAGGGCCTGCTCCTGGAGGAGATTGTGGACCTGGGCTCGGAGAGCGATGAAACCATCTCCCTGCTGCCCAATACTCCCTCCGCCGCGCTTGGCTCCTGCCGCAAGAAGCTCGGCGAGGACGACTCCGAGCGGCTTCTCACCATCCTCAAGGCCCACAACATCCGGTACCTCTTCTACATCGGCGGCAACGACTCCGCAGACACCTCCCATCGCATCGGCGCCCTCGCCGACGAGGCCGGCTGGGAGATGCACGTCGTCGGCATCCCTAAGACCGTTGACAACGACCTGGCCTACACCGACCACTGCCCGGGCTACGGCAGCGTCGCCCGCTTCAACGCCCTCGCCACCCGCGACGCGGGTCTCGACACCCGCGCCCTCTACAGCGTGGATACAGTCAAGATCATCGAGACCATGGGGCGCAACGCAGGCTGGATCACCGCCGCCACTGCGCTGGCGCGGGAGCAGGCCGACGATCCACCGCACTTGATCTACTTGCCGGAGCGCACCTTCGATCGCGAGCGCTTCCTCGCCGACGTCAAGCGCGAGGTGGAGAAAGGGCAAGGCTGCGTGATCGCGGTGTGTGAGGGCCTGCGAGACGAGAGCGGCCAGCCGCTGGTCTCGTTCAAACACGCGGTAGGCACGGACTCGTTCGGACACAAGCAGCTCGGAGGCGTCGGCGACTACCTCGTGAACCTGATCGCCGAGGAGCTGGGCATCAAGGCCCGCTTCGACAAGGCCGGCACGATCCAGCGCTCGTCGGGAATCGCCCAGTCGGGCACCGACGTCGCGGAGGCAAAGATGCTCGGCGCCGCCGCCGTGCGGCGCGCCTGTGAGTCCGTCACCGATCAGATGGTCACCCTGCAGCGCGTCAGCCAGAAGCCCTATCGCTGCGAGACTGCCCTCGCTCCGCTGGCGGACGTCGCCAATGCAGAGCGCCCCGTACCCGATGAGTTCATCAACGAGCAGGGGAACTACGTCACGCCGGCATTCCTCGACTACGCGCGCCCGCTCATCGGCGGTCCTCTTCCGCCCTATGCGCGCCTCAAGATGAGCCGCGTCTCCAAGCAGACCGCATCCTGACCGCCAAGCGCCGCGCCCCATCCCTCGCAACGGAGGCTGCCCCATGCCACGGGCCGACGGACGCCAGAACAACGAGCTGCGGCCGGTCACGATGAGCACCGGCTACAACAAGTACGCCGAGGGTTCTTGCCTCATCGAGGCCGGAGACACGGTCGTCATCTGCACCGCTTCCGTCCTCAACGAGGTGCCCCGCTTCCTCGCCGGCAGGCAGCGCGGGTGGGTGACTGCCGAGTACAGCATGCTGCCCCGCGCAGGCGCGGAGCGCACGCCCAGAAGCCGCCTCGCGAGCAGCGGTCGCACCTATGAGATCCAGCGACTCGTCGGCCGCTCGCTGCGCGCGATTGTGGACCTCGACGCCCTCGG
>DAOVEW010000002.1 GCA_030668755.1 Bacillota bacterium
GAGTGGTCGCAGCAGCTTGGGGTAGAGGTCACCGGCGAGCCGGTGGACATGGACCTGAAGCCGGCGCAGAAGGTGGATCTCTACACGGCGATTGTCGTGCCGGCGAAGGGGCCGGTGCCGAAGCTGATCGTGAAGTCGGGAGAGGGCGGCGTATTGCGGTACGATCTGCGGGGGAGGGTGACACCCCTGGAGGAGAACTTCCGGGACCCCGAGGACGAGTCGGGTGTGAGCGCGCGTCAGCGGGTGATGCCCAAGATGTATGAGAGTGAGTACCACCCGATGGGGCTGTTCGATGTGAAGTACGGCGATCTTGCTCTGCCTGCAGGCGGGCCGTACGCAAGCGCACCGGAGGGGATGGCCCACATGGGCGTCGGGCTCGTGTTCAGGAACGGGAGCGCGGACGAGCAGCGGCTGTATGCGGACCCGCTCCGGGCAGCGCTGTGGACGCTCGACGGCCGGAAGATAGAGTGGGACTACGACCTGGTCGCAGGACCGGGGTGGGATTCTGTTGACGCCGATCTGGAGCCCGGACAGGCGATGGAGGTGCTGGCCATGTTCGAGGTGCCGGTCGGGACGCCGCTGGGGAGCTTCGAGATTCGCGAAGGTGAGAGGGGCCGGGCATACGTGTTCGACCTCGCCGGCGCGGTTGTGCAGGGGGAAGAGGGGTCGTCGAGTGAGGAATCGAGCGGCGGCGGGGTTGGAGAGGCCCTACTCGAAGGCATCCTGGGCGGAGTGTTCTGAGGGCGGGGCTCTGGCCACGCTGACGCGCGCCACTCGAAAGAGGCGCCGCCGGCCCGACTGTCGGGCCGGCGGTTTCGCGTTTGAGGGTCAGGGGTTGACGACGATCTTGGTGCGCTCGGCGGAAGACATGGTCTCGATGGCGTCATGGATCTGGGAGAGCGGGAAGCGGTGGGAGATGATCCTCTCCGTGTCCACGAGGCCGGTCTCCATGAGGCGAACGGACTGAAGCATGGCGAGGGTCGTGGTGCCGAAGCTGGCGTCCATGCGGCCCTCCAGGAAGTGGGTCTCGCCGCCGTCCAACTCGAATCTCTCGTGAGTGGTGATGCCGAACACGTTCCAGCGGGTGCCGCGGCGGCGGAGGGCAGTCATCAGCCGAACGGCTTCGATGGGCCCGGCGGCCTCGAGGATGAGGTCAGGGCCGTCGGGGATAATCTCGCAGACGCGCTCCTTCGGCTCTTCCTCGTTAGGGTCAATGGTATGGGTGGCGCCCAGGTCGTGGGCGCGGCGGCGCGCATAGTCGCTCGGGTCTATGGCGATGAGGTGCGCCGCGCCGGCCGCCTTGGCGACCATGAGGCAGAGGAGGCCCATGCTTCCGGCGCCGATGATGACGACATCGTCGGCGAGCTGCATCCGGCTGTGGTGGATGACGCCCTTCCAGGCGCCGGCGAGGGGTTCCGTGATCGCGGCGGCGTCGAACGAGATGTCGGGGGGCTTGTGGAAGAGGGACGTCTCCTTGGTAAGCAGGTACTCGGCGAAGGCGCCGGACCGGACGTCCTCGGGGCCGTCGCCGCCGGTCACGAATGCATTCTCGCAGTAGTGTGTGTTGCCTGCGCGGCAGTGCCGGCAGAAGCCGCAGTGCCCGAGGGGCTGGACGATAACCTCGTCGCCAATTCGAACGTGGGAGACGCCCGGGCCGACCGTGGTGACGATGCCGCTGGGCTCGTGGCCGACGATGGTGGGGAAGGTCACATTGCGCCGGATGCCCTTGATGGCCTTGTGGTCGGTGGCGCAGATGCCGCAGGATTTGATGCGGACGAGGACGTCGCCGTAGCTCTCCGGTTGGGGGACGGGTACTCGTTCGAGCCGGAGGTCGTCGAAGTCGTGGAGCACGGCGGCGAGCATCGTGCACATGGTGGTCGCTCCTACTGTGTTTCTGGCGGGGCGTTCAGCCCGCGAGTAGACTTCCGGGAGAGCTGGCCGACCACCTGTGACAGATGAGAGCGGGGCCGCAACTGCGGCCCCGCCGATCCTTAGGGCGCCCAACGACTTTAGATCTCGACGGGCTCGTAGAGGTTGCCGCCAAAGGCGCGATGTTGCGTTTCAGGTCCAAAGAAGGATGCGGGGCAGCGGGCCTGGATGCGAGGACGCGGTCAGCGATCCCACCAGTAGGTCCGGAACTCCTCGAGGGCGCAGCAGAGGGCGTCGATGTTTTCGGGCGGTGTCGGCGGGTAAATGCCGGCGGTGAACATGAGTCCGCCCTCGGGGGAGCCGAGCTTGACGACCTCCTCGCGAATGAGGCTCCGAATCTCGCTGCGCGTGCCATAAGGGACGATCTTCTGGCGGTCTACGTCGAGCGAGATGCACACGCGGCCCTTGACGTGCTCAGCGAGGTTCTCGATGCCGTTGCAGAGGTCCTGCGGGTTGAGGATGGTGATCCCGCAGGTGACGAGGTCGTCCACGAGATCGAGTATGTGGCCATCGCTGTGAAGGTAGACCTGCGCGCCGCGTTGGCGGCAGGGCTGCATGAGGCGGCGGTAGGCAGGGGCGATCCACCTGCGGAAGGCGGCGGGGCTAATGATGGATGCCTTCTGAGTGCCGAGATCCTCGCCGAAGCTGACGACATCTACGCACATCGAGAGCCACTGGTCCACGATGCGCTGATTGTGGTCGGCAACCATGCCGATGAGGCTGGGGAGCTGGGGCGGCTCCTCGATGAGGTCGAGCATGAGGTTCTCGAACCCGCGCAGGTACCAGAGCCGCATGAGGAGGAAGCCGTGGGCGACGCCGCCACAGGTTAAGCGGCTCGCCGCGCGGTTGCGGGCGATGCGGTCACGCTCGGCCTCCCAGTCTGCGGGCCCGCGGTCTGCCGTGACGAGGGGATCCGGCGCCTGGTATGATTCGAGAGCGGTCCAATCGGTGAGGGGGTGCTCGACGACCTGGCCTTCGAGGCCGCCCCAGGCGTTGTCCCAGACACAGCCCCACGCATCGGTGAAGCGTTCACCGGGACGGTAGACGGGGCCGTAGTCCCAGCTGTCGTAGTCGTGGTGGCCGGGGTCGAAGTCGGGGAAGAGAGTGGGATGGCGTGCGACGACGTCTTCGAGGTCCTCGCGCAGCGAGGTCCAGGAGGCGGGGGAGATATGGACGTCGCACGGGATCCACTCGCCGCCCTGGAAGGTCGCGGTGCGCAGGTAGTTCTCGCGGTCGGTGAGGGGCATGGGAGGCCGGGGTTCGGCGAGGAACACCGCTCTTCCTGCGGATTGTTGACAGCGTCGCGCGGATGCGCGCGGCGGAGTCTGCCTTGGAGAAGATGGGCGAGGCCGTCTACGAGACGGATGTCGGCGCCTGGTGAGGATCGGGCTGCTTGGCTTCGTCCTCCTGCGTCGGTTTGGTGCGAGGCGGAGGCGGTGTGAGCGACTGCGGGACGTCGAGGATGTCCCCCGGCCCCGGCGGCTGGCCGAGATCGATGCTGTAGCTGGCGAGCTTGCCGCTTTGCCACAGTTCGACGAGCGCCTCCACGATGTGTCCATCAAGCTGCGTTCCAGCCATCGCCCTGATCTCTTGGACAGCATCGCTGGGGGTCGCTCCGCCTCGGTAGGGCCGGTGGGAGACGATGGCGTGGTAGACGTCGGCCACGGCCACTATGCGAGCGAACAGAGGTATGTCCTCGCCTTTGAGTCGGTCTGGATATCCGGTGCCGTCCCAGCGCTCGTGGTGGCTGCGGATCATCGCCAGCGCGGCGCTGCTGGGGTTCAAGGGCCCGACGATGTGCTCGCCGATGACGGTGTGTTGGCGGACGATCTCGAACTCCTCTTCGGTCAGCGGCCCTTGCTTCGAAAGCAGCGAGTCGGCAATTCCGATCTTGCCCAGGTCGTGCAGCGGGCCGTAGGCGCGGAGGGCAGCGATGTCTTCTTCATCGAGGCCGAGATTCTCTCCCAGGCGGCAAGCGATCCAGGTGACGGCCTCCCCGTGTGCTGCGCTGTAGGGATCCCGCGCCGCGAGCGAGCGGGCCAGCACGTGGAGGGTTCGGTAGTAGGACTGGCGCAGACGTTGGTGGAGATCCGCGCTCTCGATGGCCTTGCTGGACATATTCGCGAGCGTGGTCAGCAGGTTCACGTCCTCGGTATCAAAGGTCTCCTGTCGGATGGCGGTGAGCGCGCCGCCGATGACGTCCGAGACTTTCATGGGAACCGCGACAGACGCCCTGATCTTCTCCCATGCCTTGAGCTGCGCTGCGATGGCGGGAGGGCGGTTCAGCTCGCGGACGCAGGGCGCGTTTGTAGTTGCGGCCTCTGCAATGCCGATCTCATCGTCGGCGACTTCTCTGGGCTGGGCAAGGAGGCCTTTGCTGTGAGTGTGCAGGTACTCGCCTTTAGTCTTGTCGAGCAGCACGAGGGAGGCTGCCTCCGCGTGGACCTGATCCAGAAGTGCCTCGACCACAAGCTCTGAGATATGGTCTACGTCCAGCGCGCCGGCAAGGCGAACGCTGGTCTCTGAGAGTTTGTTGAGGCGGGCGACGCGCGTATCAAGGGCGGTCGCCGTGTCGTGCAGCCGGCGGATGAGCTGGCGATTCTCAGTTCGGTGCTGACGTTCCTTGTCGGCGAAGTATGCGACGGTGCAGGTGATAAAGGCGAGCAGTCCGATCAGGAGCAGGGGTTCGCTGTAATCGCCGGAGGTTACCTCCCAACCGTAGGCGACGAGGACGACGAGCGCAAGGGTGAGAAGGCCAACCAGGCCGAGCGAGAGCCAGAGAAGCTGGGTTCGACGCCTGTCCGGGGCGTAGCTTCCCCCTCGCGCGACGGATTCCAGGTCTGCCGATGTGTGCTCCAAATGGCTCAAACCGGCCCTCCGCGGACCGCGAGTCACTGTGCTTCTAGCGGCCGCCCGTCTCCGCATGATATCTGAGCACGGACTGACAGAGTTCCTTTTCCACACTTAGTCGGCTTCTTACCAGGCATTCTCTGAGGAGCAGCCGATCGCTGGCGAGGTGCAGAGCGATCAGGTTAAGCCTGACGAACCCGCGGTGAGAACATCGGCGCTCCGTGAGCTGGGTGCGGCAGCGAGGGTGCGAGGGTGCGGCTGAACGCTCGTCGCCTGTCGGCATTTGGAGCAGCTCGTTGGGCGTGCGCTCGGAAACGGCGAGGATTGAGGGGTGCCCCTGTCTAATGGGCCGAGCACGCAATCGGCCGTGGACATCTCAAGGGAGGCGCAGGGAGTGATGATTAGGCGTTGCGCTAGTGGCGGCGAGAGGCGGTGAGACAGACGGCGCGAGGGCCGCTCTTCTGGATACGGGCCGCGCGGGCGCCGTTCTTCACGGGGAGCGTCGCGCCGGCGCTCGTCGGATTCGCGCTCGCCTGGCACGAAGCAGCCGCTTTCGACTGGGCCGTCGGTGCGCTGGCGTTGATCGCGCTCGTGTGTCTGCACGCGGGTGCGAACCTGGCGAATGACTACTACGACCACGTGAGCGGCAACGACGAGGCGAACGTCGCCTATTGGGCGCCTTTCACCGGGGGCAGCCGGTTGATCCAGCGAGGGGAGGTTCGGGCCGGGGAGGTGCTGGCGGCGTCGCTGGTGTGCTTCGCGGTCGGCGGTGGGATGGGCCTGTACCTCGTGTGGGCTGCGGGGTGGCCGGTGCTCCTGCTGGGCACGATCGGAGCGGCGACGGGTTTCTTCTATACTGCGCCTCCGCTGAAGCTGGGGTATCGGGGGTTGGGAGAGCTGGCGGTGTTGCTCGACTTCGGGCTGCTGCCGGTCCTGGGAGCCTACTACGTGCAGGCGGGAGATTTCACAGTCGGAGCGGCCGCGGCCGGCGCGGTGGTGGGGCTGCTAATGGTGAACGTGCTGTGGATCAACCAGTTCCAGGACCTGGAGGCCGACGCGGCGGTGGGGAAGAGGCACTGGGTGGTGAGGCTGGGGCGTGCGCGGTCGGCATGGGTGCATGTAGGGTTGTTCGGGGCGGCATATGGGTGCCTGCTGGTGAGCATCGGCATGGCCGCGCTGCCGGGATGGGCCGCGCTGGGGCTGGTGTCGCTGCCCATTGCGGTGCGAGCCGCGGCGACCTCGCTGAAGCACCACGGCGATCTCGGGCGCCTGCGGCCGGCGAACGTGGCGACGGTCGTGGTGCACGTTGTGACGAGCGTGGGGATGACCGTGGGGATTCTGCTTGCGTAGGGCTCGGGCCGACACTCGGCGGGCATGCAGAGGCATGCCCGTGCTGTAAGACCCGCTGTGGTCTCTGGGACAGGCTGGTAGCCTGTCCCACTGCGTCGTCAGATGGGACACTCCCCCATCCGCGCTTCGAACCACTGGTAGAAGTCGGTGTTCGGGATGTCTTGGTGGCCGAGTGTCATGGGGGAGTAGCGGTGTCCTTGCAGGTACGCGAGGTGGGATTCGAGGGCGTTCTGGTCGGTGTCGCGGGCGATCTCGAGGAGGTGGCGGAGGGAGGAGTCGGGGACGCGATCGGTCTGCTCGGGCGGGACCGCGTTGAGCCAGATCATGCGGGAGACGTCCTCGATATTGAGGTTCAGGTCGGGGAAGTCCCGCTCGATGCGGCGGGCGAGGTCGTCGTCCTGGTCGGCGTATTCGACGACGAACTTCTCGAGGGTGTCTATGGCATCGGCGAGGAAGGCGCCGAGGGCCACGCTGAGATTGTAGAGCTTGCCGGCGGCGAGGATGGCGGCGTCGTCGGAGGCGCCGCCGCCGACGCGATCGCGGATGTACATGTAGCGAATGCGGTCGTCGCGGCCATCGCCCCCCGGGTCTTCCACGATGAGGCCTTCGCGCTTGTAGACCTCGATCTGATCGGCGTGATTGCCGCGGGCGAGGTGGTCGCCGTCCATGCCCATCTCGTGCATGACCTCGGTGTCGACGAAGCGGCAGGTGCCGCCGCCGATGCGCAGGCCGGTGTTGCGCTCGACCTGGTGGCGCAGCTCGGAGTCGTCGCGGAGGCCGCCGAGGTAGATGCCGCGCAGGACGTCGGGAGGGTTCACTTCGATGTGCCGGAGGAGGCCGCACCCGATGAGCCCTTCGCCGTCTTCGTTGACGAGCGTGGCCCCGCTGTCGCCGGCCAGGGCGCGGTCAACCCAACTGAACACCTCGTCTATGAGGCCTTGGCGCTGCTGGGCGACGAGTCGGGGGCTGCGGCCGAGGGCTTCGACGATATCCTCCATCTCGGTGTTGGGGAAGCGACGGCCGGCGAAGGCGCCGTGCCCCATCTGGGCGTGGCCCTCGCAGGACTGCATGAGGATGTTGTCGGCGGCCTGCTCGGTCGTTCGCAGGCGCATAGTGTAGAGCATACGCTGGAAGTCCTCGCGGATGAGCTCGTCGGGAGAGATGTGTGGGCGCCGCCCCCTGTGACGGGACTTGCTGCCTTTCTTTCGATGGTGCTTGTGCTTGTGCGCCATAGCGATACCTCCCAATCGACGGCCGATCTGGATTCGCCTTGCGTGGGTCCGCGCGCTGCGCGGGCATGGGGTCACCGGCAGCCAAGAGTGTCTACCACAGTTCCTCGTCGGAGGAGAATACCGGCCGTTCCTGCGGCGGGCGCGGCGGAGGCGCCGCCCCTCCCCCCTCGGCGGGCTAGAGGCCGAGTTGGTAGAGCTCCCTGGGGTTGTCCCAGAGCCATCTGCGGGCGAGGGTGAGGGCCTGGTCCTCGGTCATCTGGCCGCGCTCGATGCGGCCGGCGAGCACGCTGGCGATGTCTTCGCGCGCCATTACGAGGTGGCCATAAACCTTCTCGACGGCCAAGGCGTAGTCGCCGCCGAAGCCGATGACCTTGTTCGTGGGGACCAGGTCTATCACCTCGTCGAGCGCATCGGTTGCGAAGCGTTGCGAGATGATGTGAGTCCAACAGAAATTGAGCCAGACGTTGGCGAAGCCCTTGCCGAGCATAATGGACTCGCGCACCCACGGGTAGCCGAGGTGATACATGTCGAAGCGAACGCTGGGGTGGCGCTCCAGGATGGGGATCATATGGAGCGGGTCGAGGGTTCGGAAGTCGCCCCAGTATCCGGTATGCACGCAGACGACGAGGTTCTCCTCCTCAGAGCACTTGATCATCTCATCGACGACATAGTCGCGGAGGGGGTTAACGGCCGGGAGTGATGAGGCGGTGCCCTTTCTCAGGTCCTCAAAGCACTCCAGAGCGGCCTGGCGGCTGGGGCTGCGGTAGGGGTTCGATACCATCTTGAGGCCGACCGCGCCCTCTGACTTTACCTGCTTGATGTAGCTTCGATTGGCGGCCACCAGGTCGTCCAAGCTGCTGACCGCGATGGCGGGATCCATGGGGCGCAGGTTGCCCTGCCAGTCCATCACAGCCGGACGGCAGACCTGATCCCAGACCTCCATCTCGGTTACGAGCGGCATGACCGGCGTGAGGAGCGGTTGGCCTACGTCCGTGCGGGCGGCCTGGGTGAGGGCGGTGCGGATGTTGCAGGCGTCCTTGAGCACCCGCTGGTAGATGCCGGGAGTGTTGGCCTTCGCCATCTTCTGCGAGATGTCCGCGTAAGTTCGCTCGCTGATGTCGTCGGCGCCGTAGAACTTCTTTGCGGCGATGAGAGCGGCGCGGGCGTAAGAGCCCCAGCGGATGTGCTCCCAGTAGGGGGCGAAGAGCTTCCAGCGGTAGTCGAGGGGGAGATCCGTATTCCGGGTGACCTCGTAGTCGGACTCGGACATGCGGGCGACCATGAGGTCGCGGCGGGTGTAGTGAGAGAAGAGCGTGAAGACGTCCACCTTTGCCGAGGTACGGACGCGCTCGGGGGAGAGGTGCTCGTGGGCGTCGATGATCTCGATCTGCTCGAGGGCGGCGATGAGGCGCTGGACGAGGTTGGCTGCCGGCATGTTTCCCTCCGGGCGCGGCAAGCGGACAGCCGCCTTCCGCGCTGGGCGTTTGGCAGGGACTCCCTTCGGCGCAGCTTGCAGCAGCGCCTGCTGGCTGAGCACTTGGCAGGGTGGCGCGACAGGAACCGGCGGCGGCCCACGCCGTCAAGAGGAGGGAGTCCGCGTCTGCACTGACAATGGGTGCAGCGATCAGATGAGCCTCTATCGGGAACTCCTGGACGGGTTTGAGCGGGACATGACGGACGCCGCGAAGAAGCATAGGCTCAGAGAGGAGAAGGTGCTCGGTGTAAGGAGCAGGGTGAATGGAATACCGACCCTGTTCATCAACGGGGTGCGGTGCCAAGGAGCGACAGGGCCGGTGGACGACGAGGAGTTGAGGAAAGCCATCGGGGCAGCACTGGCGGAGAGATCGCGGTAGATGGCCCGCGGAGAGAGAAGCTCGGCTGCGGAACCGGGCGGCGGCGAGACGCGGCTGGGGGTGAGTCGCAACGTCCTGCTGCTGGGCGTGGTCAGCCTGCTCACAGATGTGAGCAGCGAGATATCGGTGACGTTTCTCCCTTTCTTCCTCGCGAATGTGCTGGGGGTGAAGACGGCCGTGATCGGCCTGATCGAGGGAGTTGCGGAGAGCACGGCAAGCTTGACGCGGCTCGGATCGGGGTGGCTTTCAGATCGCTGGCGGGCCCGGAGGGCTCTGGTCATCATGGGCTACGGGCTGTCCGCACTGAGCAAGCCGTTCCTGTATTTCGCAAATGCCTGGCCCACCGTGCTGAGCGTCCGATTCGCGGACCGGGTGGGCAAGGGAGTGAGGACGAGCCCACGGGACGCGCTGCTGGCGGCGTCGGCGGCAAAAGAATCCCGCGGCTTCTCATTTGGCTTCCACCGAGGAGCAGACACGGCCGGTGCCTTTCTGGGGCTGTCGGTCGTGGCGCTCGTGATCTACCTCTCCCAGGGATGGGCCGCGCCGCTCCAGGAGCTTGCCTTCCGTCGCCTGGTGCTGGTGGCGGTGGTTCCGGGATTCCTCGCCGTTCTCGTGCTGCTTTGGGTGCGAGAGATTGGCCCTCGGCGGTCGGTCGCAGAGCAGTCCCGCCGCCGAGAAGCGGGAGCTCAGGTCGGGAGAGGTTACGGGCGGCGGTTTACGCTGTTTCTGGTTGCGGCCGGGCTGTTCAGCCTGGCCAACTCGAGCGACGCCTTCGTGCTGCTGCGGACGCAGAATCTGGGCCTCTCGGTGGCAGCCATCGCGCTCGTGCTGGCGGGGTTCAATCTCGTGTACAGCCTCGTCTCCCCCATTGCCGGGAGGCTGTCTGACCGCGTGGGGCGGCCTGTGATGATCGAGCTGGGGTGGGGGCTTTACGCTGTGACTTACCTGGGGTTTGCGCTTGCGCGGTCGGCGTGGGCGGTGTGGCCGCTGTTTGCGCTGTACGCTGTCTACTATGGCCTGGCGGAGGGAACGGCGCGGGCGCTCGTCGCCGACCTCGTGCCCGATGCGCGGCGGGGGACGGCATATGGCCTGTATAGTACTGTGGTGGGAGTCACCGCGCTCCCGGCGAGCTTGCTGGCGGGTCTGGTGTGGCAGGGAGTGGGCGCGTGGCCGGGCTGGGGGCCATCTGCGCCGTTTGTGTTGGGGAGCGCGCTGGCCGGAGCGGCGGCGGTGGTGCTGGTGACCGTCACGCGCGGGTCTGGCGGACCGGTCGCCACGAAGCACGCAGCGCCCGGTGGTTCTTAGGAGGAGGAGATATTGCGCCGTCAAGAGCAGGGCGCAAAGCGAGAAGGCTCAGGCGACGAGCAGCGGCCGGCGGTGCGGGAGGTCGGGCTCGCGCTGCTCTACCTCGGACTGGGGCTGGTGAGCGGGCTGGTGTGGGCACGGCTGGCGAATCTGGGGGAGCTTCCCAAATGGCACCTCGACATGATATTGGGGAGGGCGCCGGCCCCGAACCAGTACCGGCCGCTCACGCCGTGGCTGGCGCAAGTGGTGATCTACGCGCTGCCGAGCCACAACCTCTTCACGGCCTATATGCTGGTGCGGTCAGTCGTGACGGGGGTCACGCTCTACCTGTTCGATCGCTACATGCGGGTGTGGTTCTCGCCCGGTGCGGCCGCGGCGGGCGCGCTGTGTCTGGCCGCCATTCTGCCGTTCACGTACCTGCATGTCGTGCAGGAGAGCGACCCGATCAATCTCCTGGCCTTCGTGCTGGCGTTCTGGGCGCTGGCGCGAGGCCGGGACCTGCTGCTCCTGCCGCTCGTGCTGGTGGGCACGTTGAACCGCGAGACGACGGCGATGATCCCGGCGGTGTACCTCTTCGCGCGCCTGGGGCGACGACCGATTGCCGAGGTCGTCTGGAAGACGGCGGCCCTGGCAGCTGCATGGGCGGCCGTCTATCTGCCGATGGTCTGGGTGCTCTACGGCAGGCGGGAGTACTACTGTGATGTAGTGATGTGGCGCCTGAATGTGGAGTCGTGGGCGCCGACCGCGCAGGTTCTGCTGTTGTTCGGGGTGATGTGGGTGCTGGCCTTTGCCGTGGCGAGACGGGGGCCGCTGTTGCTGCGGCGAGCGCTCTGGCTGCTTCCGCCGTTCGTGATTCTGCACTACGTGGTGGCGATGGTGAGGGAGGTGCGGTTGTTCCTGCCGTTCGCCCCCGTGGTTATCCCTCTTGCCTGGTGGGTGTTGCTCCCTGAGACGAGGCTGAAGGGCGGAGAGAACGAAGGGCGACGGCAGCCGGGCCGTATGTGACCTTTTCTTCACATTTCTCCGGGGCTGGCAGCAAGGCGTCCCTCTCCGCGTCGAATCATTGAGGAGATGTTGGATTTCCGCTCAACAGGGCAGGTGGATGTTCGATTTGCTGGATATGGCCGCTCTTCGGATGTGGTAACGCTGGACGCAGATGAGGCAAGCGGAACTTAGAGTGTGTGGTTGACTGATGAGGGGAAGTCTCTGGAAGCGACAGCCGGCGCAGGAACGAGGCCGGCGGCTCCAGGACATGGCGTGGTCCGCCGATAGTGTTGAAGAGGGAGGGGTCTCGGACCGTTGGGGAAGCCCGGCGATGGCGAGCGGGAGGTCGAATCCTCCCGGCCGGGAGGATGGCTCATCCGGCGGGCCGCTTATCGCCGCAGAGACCCCGTGCACCCGTCCGGTGGGCGGGCGGAGAAAATGGAAGCATACAGAGGAGGTAGGACGGTGAACAAGTCGGTGCCTACGTTGTTGGGGATCATCATCATCTTGCTGGTCGTGGTGCTTGTGGTCCTGGTCTACGACTACAAGCTGACCTCCGGACTGGCGACTGGTCGGGTTGCTGGAACCGTCGGCGGGCAGTTGCTGACCGGTGTTCAGCAGCCGGGGGAGGATATCGGGATCGGAGAGGTGCTTGAGGGGCGAGCTCAGCCGGATGCTGTGCCCTCTCCGGTACAGACGCAGACGCGCGGGGCTGAGCTGAGTCGCGAGGCGAAAGAACGTCGCGCCGCCCGCGAACAGGGCGAGACGCCGCAGGGCGAGCTGCGCGAGGCAGTGCCGCCGCCCTCTGGGCCCTAGCGACAGCCCTGACGGGCCAGGAAGTCCCTAGTGAAAGGATCCGGCGCGAGCCGGGTCCTTTCCTGTGGCCGGGAGGGCAGTGGCAGCGGTGCTTGAGGCTGACGACCGGTGGTTGTCTGGAAGGGGAGAGGAAAGGGCAGGATAGCCGAGCATCGTCGAGGTGCCAAAATGCGACAGCCCTGCGGTGAAGCGTTTCCTCCCCCCGCAGGGCCATCTAGGCGGTTTGTTCACGATGATCGAGCTGTTGGTGGTAACCGCCGAGGATATATACCACATCTCACCCCGAAACCGGGGTGCTTTTCTGTCCACAAGACGGGAGAGCGTGATGACATTGGGTGAAATCGCGCTCCACCGGGACGAAGGTCAGGGCAAAGAGCACAGCCGGCAAGAGAATCACAGAAGTTTACCCGCTTGTTCATAGTTCTGACACGAACACAGGGCACTCTATAGACGAAACCACCAACAGCTCGATGAGGGCGAATCTCCTTGGACCGCCTGGTGCCGCCGCCAGGCGGTCTCGCCGTTGTTCGGGGGACCGTGCAGGACGAGCTGCCGCGGCGCGGGTAACTACAAGACCGCCTTCGCGCGTTGGCGGAGAGGAACGAGTAAGCTGGCCGCCGCGGTGCTGGATGAGTCTCAGATGGCGGCGGTGCTCTGGCTCGACCGCCGATACCTCGTCCAAGTCGTCCGGAAGGCCGTCGGCCTGCGGTCCCTGGCCGATGACTCCGAGGAGGCGTTTAGCTATCACACCGCCGAGCCTTGCCTTTCTTCCTGGGCATGTTGGTGGGCAGCGCCCTGATCGGTCTACTTCAGTCTGTCGTGCTTCGGGCGCTCGGGCTGACTGCGTAGTTTCCCCTCTCGGACAGTCATCCGGGCCCTGCTGCAGATCTGGGCGGTAAGAGAAAAATCAGGCGGAGCGCCCGTCTGGGCGCTCCGCCTGCACGTCTGATCTCCGTGCTGGGATCAGTTGTAGGCGGCGGACATCTCACCGCCGCAACCTGGCTTGCAGCGCCAGGTCAGGGCCGACCTAGTAGATGAAGATCGCGTCCGGGTAGCAGGGCAGCACCCAAGAGGCGTCTGCGGAGGTCGGGCCCCAAGTGCTGACGCCCTGGTAGTCGCCCTCGGCGATCCTGGTGATCAGCCTTTCAGAGTTTGTCCAGGTAGCGTGGCCATCGAGGAAGCCGATGTTCACGCCACCGAGGTGTCTGGCGTACGGCCTGCGCAACTCCGGATTCCTCAGGAAGGATCCGTCGTTGGGCGCGTAGATGTACAGGCCGCAGTCCGCGGCCCACGTGCAGATCTCCCAGTCGGTCCAGCCACAGGTGGCGCTGCACTCGAGGGTGCAGAGGTCGGGGTACGCCATCGTGCCCACGTTGTTGTCCTCGGAGGAAACGCCGGCGTCCGAGCAGATGATGTAGTTGACGGGATCCTGGACCTCGACTAGCTTGAGCCCAGGCGCCCACTGCGTCCCGATGGTCTGGATGAACGCCTTGTTGGCCACAGCTCCTTGGACGGAGCCGAGCTCGGGCACGGCCATTATCCCCTGGCCGAGCGAGTCGGTGACGTCGCCGCCCCAACCGGGCGGCCAGGACCAGAAGCACGGGCCGCCGATCATGTTGTCGCCTGCGATGGTTCCCCACTGGCCCTCATAGCTCTTGAGGTGGCCGAGCCAGTCCGGTCCGGGGACGATCCAGGTCGCACCCCCTCCGACTTTCGCGCTCGGACACTGCCACACATCGCGATTCTTGATGTACTCGTCAAAGATGACTGCCCAGCGGAGGTACGGATTGGACTGGAAGCAACACCAGGCATCCGATTCCTCGGGTGGGTCTGAGCCACCGGGTGCGGTCGCGAAGTACGCGCGCGCCTCCTCACGGTGCTCCGTCGGAGGCAGCGTGTCGTTGTTGTCCGCAAGGTACATCTGAATGGCCAGCGCAATGTTCTTGACGTTCGATAGACAGACTGCTTTGCGAGCCGATTCGCGCGCTCGCGCGAAGACCGGAAAGACCATAGCGGCGAGGATACCGATGATCGCGATTACCACCAACAGCTCGATCAGGGTGAACCCTCTTCGCCGTTGCGTCATCATGTGAAGACCTCCTGCTTGCAGGTAATTGGCCACCAGCTCCAACGATAGGGCCGCTCGTTCCACGTCGCTCCACGAGCCACCGCGGCGGGTTCGGCTCACCTCCTTTCCTGCTCACCCCGTTCGCCCGGCCGGACCTGCCCAAGGGCGCGGGGATGGGCGCTACTGCGGCCCGGTGCCCCCGCGGTGTTTGGGCGAGCCGGCAAACTGGGAGTTAGACGGAGCACACAGCGTTCTGGTTGGATGCGCGGACGAGCGATGGGTTGTCACGTAATCGAGGGGGACAGCGCTTTGGCGAAGGCGAGCAAGGCCGCAGCGCGGCTGAAACGAGCCACGGTGGAAACCGGCCTCTGCGAAGCGATCCCACCGGGGTCCCCGCGCGAGCGACCGTGTCACAGACTTCTTCCCCGGCGCGCCGCGAACACCCATCTGGTCCATGGTCCTTGCCGCGTGATCGGGTAACACCACTACCATAATGTATTGTACGAGCAGAGACACACTCCGTCATTGCACCCCTTTCTGGAGCTGTTGTATAATCGTCTGAATGGAACGGTTTCCTCCCATTGCGGGACTAGGGATTGACGAGTCTGGGCAGACCCGGCGATTCGACTACGGCCTGACGCCGACAGAACCGCTCCACGCGGATGTGACGCGCTCTGAAGGCGACACGCTCCTCACTGTCCACGCCCACGCGGGCATCGAGTTCAGCATTCTGCTCTCTGGTGCACAAGAGGCGCACTACGAGGACTTCGTCCGACCGCTTAGACCTGGAGACGTTTCGCTCTGCGCAACCTGGGAGCCCCACGGCTGGCGCAGCACTGCGCCGGATACGGAAGGCGTGGTGCTCATGTTCCTGCCGGATTTTCTGGGCGAGGAGACACTGGGAGACGCGTCGTGGCTTCAGCTCTTCGCGGTGCCGCCTGCCGAACGTCCGCAAGTGACGAGCGACGAGCTGCGGGAGAGCATGCTGGCGCTGGGCCGGGAGATGCAGCGGGAGATCCTGGAGAGACGGCCCGGGTGGGAGAGCGCAGTGCGGCTGGACCTATTGAGGGCGTTGCTGGCGCTGAAGCGCGAATGGAAGGTGCCTGCGCTGCCCAAGTCGCGAATTCGCGTGTCGGCGGGCAACTTGCCGAGGATCATGCCCGCACTCGTGCTGGTGCACACGAGGCCCGCGCGGCGGGTGACTGTGGAGGAGGCGGCGAAGGCATGTGGCCTCAGCCGCGCGCAGTTCTGCCTGACCTTCCACAATATTATCGGGATTAGCTTCGGACAGTTCTGTACGCGTTTCCGGCTGGCGTTGGTGGCGGCGATGCTGCTCTCGACGGACATGCCCATGAACGCCATTGCGCAGCGTACGGGGTTTGTGGACGCCAGCCATCTGCACCGTGTGTTTGTGAAGCGCTACGCATGCACACCCGGCCAGTATCGTATGCAGAACCAGGTGCAGACAAGCAGCGCCTAGAAGCCATTTCGGAAGTCCATGTCGCGGCCTCGATGGCCCACAGAGCAAACCCGCTACGAGCTGATCCGCTCCGCCTCTGGGCCTTGAGGCGGCCCCTAGGCGGCTAGCAGTGTCACGATAAGCAGTCCCGATAGGTGGTGAGAGTGATGCCGTTGTCGGAGATGGCGGCCGCGACCTGCGGACTGGTGAATGCGGCGAGCTCCTGCTCCCAGTGGTAGCCCCAGCGGAGCTGCGCGTCGATGCCGTCGTCAGCCCCCGGGTGACAGCAGATCTCGGTGAGACCACCATCGAGGTCTGCGAGCGTACCGACGAGCGATTGCTCGCTCCACGCGCCGGCCTCGCGGAAGCCGCGGAAGTCGTTGGCGGCCAGCAGCCCGTTTGCACTCACCATCTTTCTCCCAAGTCGACACAGCCCTCGCAGCGCGATTCCCTGGGCCGCGCGATGGATGCCTGCGCCGGTGCCGCGAGCGCGCGGTGAGCTCCGTGTCTGAGCTGGGTCGCGAAGCGCCCCGATGCCGTAGTCGGAGGCGAGGCGCACGACGATCGGCAGGATGCCGGGGAGCATGTGGAGGTGCTGGTGGCTGTCGAGATGAGAGTACGAGAGCCCCGACTGGCGTGCGCGCTCGATCTGCGCGCGCAGCTCGGTCTCGACCTCCTTGCTCCGGATGCCGCGCCGGAGGTAGCGCCTGAGGAAGGCACTCCAGCTCGGCAGAAAGCGGCCCGAGGAACCGACCAGCGACCGGATGCGCTCGGGTGGTGAGAGCGGCTGAGTCCCGGTGAGTGCGAGGTGTATGCCGAGATCGAGAGCGG
>DAOVEW010000321.1 GCA_030668755.1 Bacillota bacterium
GGACCGCTGCCAGCAGCGCGACGGCGGTGCAGTAGATGGGGATGTGCCAGCGCGCGATCCGCTCGTAGTCGAAGACCAGGGTGAATGCAAAGGCGCCGAGCCCGACCAGCAGCCAGAGGGCCTGCTTCTGGACGAAGGTGCTGGGAGAGCCGAGCCCCGTGGTCTCCGGGGAGCGGGTGGCGGAGTGGATCATGAGCAGGCCAAACAGACAGAGCGCGAGCACTGCCGCGAACAGCCACCAGTCGAGTCGCTTGAGCAGTCGGGCGTCAATCACGCGGCACGGTCTCCGTGCAAACGCGGTGCGGCCCCGTCAGTCGGAGCCTCGGCGTTCTTGTTTGCCCTCGGGGGGCTGCGATCCTGTCAGGAAGGGGGCCAGCAGCCGGTCCGCAGTGCGGTGGAGGATGTTGCGGCGCTCGTCGTCGGTGATGTGCGAGAAGCAAATGCAGCCGATGCAGTAATAGGGGTCGAACCAGGGGAGGTCGGTGCCGAATAGCGCCTTCTGGGAGCCGACCTCCCTGCAGATGCGCTCGATGATGCCGGCGACCTTGTAGGCCGCGGTGAGGTCGAGGTAGACGTTCGGGTTGTCGCGGGCGACGCCGAAGGCGGCGTCCCATTCGCCGTATCCGGAGTGGCCCATTATGAACGTGGCGTCCGGGTACTTGGGCGCGACTTCGCCCAGCATCTCGGGGCTGTCGTACTGGCTCGCACCCCAAGTATGAGAGAGGACGATGAGACGCTGCTGGTGGGCGTATTCGAGCGCCGGGAGGTAGTTGTCGCCGGTGAGGGGATAGCAGTTACCGCTGGGGTGGAACTTGAAGCCGACGAAGCCGGCATCGTGGGGGAACCGCGCTATCTCGGCCTCAACCTGGTCGGGGTAATTGGGGTTGACGGCGCGGTAGCCCAGGAAGCGGTCGGGATGGTCTCTGATGACTTGGGCCATCTCGCGGTTGCCGCGTTCGGGGTCGACGAGGGATGTGTGGGAGCTGCAGACGACGCGAGCGACGCCCGCGCGGTCCATCGCGCGGAGCATCCCGTCGGCGTAGGGACTGGGGAAGTAGATGCCCCTGAAGGGCCCATAGTGCCCGTGCATGTCGACGACGGGGCAGGTCTCGCAGCGCCCGCGGGTGAGGAAGTCCTGCGCGATGGGAGAGCTGTTTGTCATGGATCTGCTTCTCGAAGCAGGCGGCGCAGGTTCTCGCCGGCGATTGCTTCCTTGCCCTCGTCCGAGATGTCGGCGCGGGCGAGGGTGAGTAGCGCACCGCCCATCTGAAACGGCGGAAAGCCGCTGCCGTAGACCAGACGTTCGTGTCCATACTGGCCAACGAAGTCGGCGATGCCGTCGGGCGTCTGGTAGTTCGAGGTGTCGAGGTGGAGCCGCGGGTAGCGCGCGACCAGCGGACGGAAGTACCGGTCGTCGCCCCAGTCGCCGTGGCCCACGATGATCACCGTCAGGTCCGGAAAGTCCGCCAGGAGCTGGGTGAGGGCGGCCCAGTGCGGGCCCACCATGAGGGGGATGCGGCGCGGGACGAGCTCCTCGAAAAGTGACCCGAACGTAAGCCCGTTGAGGAGGTAGCGGTGTTCCGCGGGGTAGGCGCGAAGCGCTCCCACTCCGTGCCGGCGCATGTCGGCCAGGAACTCATGCACGGTGCCAAACTCGTGGGTCTGCGGGGGCAAGATAGCCCAGGTGGGGTGCAGGCGCGCGTGATCTGCTGTCTCATCTACAACCAGACAGTTTCCTGCCTGAGCGGACTCGTGCCGGATAGCAGTGTGGTGGACGAGGGCCTCGGCGACGCCGCAGAAATCGAGCTCGCGCACAAGCTCCTCCGCGGTGCGGAGGACGGTGGCGGCCGCGTTCGGCGGCTGGCCGAAGCCGACATTGCAGTCGAAGAAACGCATTGGCGAGACTCAACTGGAGTGATTGCCGGGAAGTGGTTTTCTGTGAGGGCAGCGGGAGTTCCTGGCGGGAACGCTGGCGCGTCCGGGCGGGGGAAGGTTGGCCCATGCAGCGCGCGCGCTACCGCATGCGGCCATGCCTGGAACTCATTCGAGAGCGCTGGTCCTCGGACATCGGCATTGGCTCGGGCCACTCGGTGACCTCGATCTCGGTCTCCATCCCACGTCTTCTCACGCGCAGCGTGAAAGGAGTGCCGGTCTCTTCGAGTTCCTCTATGGCCGCCTTCATCGTCTTCCCAGCAAAGGGCTCATCGTTGATCCCGATGAGCTCATCCTGGGGCCGGCATCCGACCACCTTCAGAGGAGGGGGAGCGGGTGGGGGGAGAAAGCCCATGATCGTGATGCTGTTGGGCCCAGAGCTGCTGTACATGATCCCCAAGGTGTCGTCGTGATTAGGAGGCGGGAGGCCCCCCCGCGCTTGAGAAGCCGTGATCGGCCTTCGGTAGGGCTCGCTCTTTATCTGGCGGCTGTAGATGATAAACACCGCGAAGAAGACGATCGCGAGAGCGAATGCAACGGTGATCGGATGAAGCTTAGTTTGCATTGCTTGCTCCTCTCGGGCCGGACGCGGAGCCGATGACGGCCCATGCGTCGGCTGCAGCGCTGCTCAGGAGAGGGATTCTTTGAATCGGTGGATTCACCTCTCGGTCCTGCATCTCGCAATGTCGGCGCACCGCCCAATGGGCGTGTGTGGAGGAGCAGTCTGGCCGTCGGCGAATCTGCTCTCCCATGAGCATCGTCATACTCGATGAGTCGATTGCCAGCAAGATCGCCGCGGGAGAGGTAATCGAGCGCCCGGCATCCGTCGTCAAGGAGCTTGTGGAGAACGCGCTGGACGCGGGCGCGAGCCGCGTGGAGGTGGAGGCGCGCGAGGCCGGGCGGAAGCTGATCCGGGTCACCGACGACGGCCGCGGGATGACCCGTGAGGATGCAGTGCTTTCGCTTCAGCGATACGCGACGAGCAAGATCGCCACCGCGCAGGACCTCTTCGCTATCAACACGTTCGGCTTCCGGGGGGAGGCGCTTCCGAGCATTGCCGCGGTGTCGCATCTGACGATGGTCACGCGGGCCGCCGGGGAGGAGTCGGGAACGCGGCTGGTCGCGGCGGGTGGC
>DAOVEW010000184.1 GCA_030668755.1 Bacillota bacterium
GAGGAGAGCAGGACGCGGCGCAGGGCGCTGCCCAGCGTGGTTCCGTAGCCGCGCTCCAGCGGCTCTACGACGAACTGACCGTAGCGGGGGTCAGAAGTGTCTCCAAGGCGCTCTATTCGAGGCATCAAGGTATCGATGATCATAGGCTCATCTCCTTGGCGGCACTGCCGCGTCGGCTCACCGGGAGTAGTACTCCACCACAAGCTCCTCCTGAACTTGCGTGTCAATCTCTTCCCGAGTAGGCAGCGAGACGACGGTTCCGCGCATGGCGTCCGCCTCGGTCTGAAGCCATGCCGGCAAACGGCGGCCGCCGGCCTTTCCCACCGCGGCGACGATCGCCGGGTGGCTGCGGCTCGATTCGGACACCGCGATGGTGTCGCCGGGCTGGACTCGATAGGATGGGATATCGACCGCGCGATCGTTGACGCTGAAGTGGCCATGGTTGACCAACTGCCGCGCTCCGGCGCGCGAAGCGGCGAAGCCCAGTCGCCAGACGACGTTGTCGAGCCGACACTCCAAGAGCTGGAGGAGAACCTGGCCCGTCACACCAGAGCTGCGCGCGGCCTCCACGAAGTAGCGCCGGAACTGCCGCTCGAACAGCCCGTACGTCCTCCGCAGCTTCTGCTTCTCGCGGAGCTGAATGCCGTAGTCGGAAATCCGGCGGCGCCTCCTCGTCTGAGCATGCTCGCCCGGCGGATAGGGCCGCTTCTCAATCGCGCACTTACCCGAGAAGCACCGCTCACCCTTCAGGTAGAGCCGCACGCCTTCTCGGCGGCACAATCTACAGACTGGTCCAGAATATCGTGCCATGGCCGTCCCTTCCTACATTCCTCTCAACCTTACCCACACAGGAGACCAGACGCCAGGCCCCACCGCTCAGATTCGCCGGCGCCGCGGCGGCCGGCATCCGTTGTGGGGAATCGGCGTGACGTCTCTGATGGTGCTCACTTCGAGCCCCGCGCTCTGAAGCGACCTGATAGCCGTCTCGCGGCCGCTGCCAGGACCCTTGACGTAGACATCGACGCGGCGCATACCGTAGTCGAGCGCCTTGCGTGCCACCGACTCGGCGGCCAGCCTGGCAGCGAAGGGCGTGCCCTTCTTGGTGCCCTTGAACCCAACGGAGCCGGAGCTGGCCCACGCAAGCACCGCACCCTCGGGGTCAGTGACGGTGATGACGGTGTTGTTGAAGGTGGACTGGATATAGGCGCGGCCGTAGGCGACGACCCGACGTTCACGCCGTTTCGGCCTCGCACTCTTACGCGTCATGTTTGCGTCTCCTTCCCCTCAACTGCCCCACGGCTAGGTCCTCTTGCGCCTGATGCCGACCGTGCGCCGCGGTCCCTTGCGCGTCCGCGCGTTGGTCCGCGTCCGCTGCCCGCGGACAGGCAGCCCGCGCCGATGCCGAATGCCGCGGTAGGACCCGATATCCACGAGCCGTTGGATGTTAGCGGTTACGACGCGGCGCAGATCGCCCTCGACCTGGAGGCTGCGCTCGATGACCTCCCGCAGCCGCGTGACCTCGTCCTCCGTCATGTCCCGCACGCGGGTTGCCGGGCTCACGCCGGTCTGCTCCAGGATCCTGCTGCTCGTCGAGCGGCCGATCCCATAGATGTACGTAAGCGCGATCTCGATCCGCTTGTCCCGCGGCAGATCAACTCCAGCGATGCGTGCCATTCAACTCTCTCCCTGCCCTGGCACCTCGGCCACTCAGCCCTGCACCTGCTTGTGCTTGGGCTTCTCGCAGATGACGCGCACCTTGCCGTGGCGCCGAACGATCTTGCAGCGATCGCACATTTTCCTAACCGACGAACGAACTTTCATCTCACGTCCTCCAAATCGCCTCCCCACCCCTCGGCTCGCACCTTCACGGCAGTAGCATCCGCTTGCCGACGCCCCGGCGCCTGCCGCCGAGTCAGTATCTCGCATCCCTCCCCGTTTATAGCGATAGTATGCTCGAAGTGGGCCGCCAGGCTCCCGTCTTTCGTCCGGTAGGTCCAGCCGTCATCGTCTTGCACCACCCGCCAGGTCCCCTGTCCCACCATCGGCTCAATCGCGAGCGTCATGCCCTCCACCAGCTCGGGAGACTCGTCCACTCGCCCATCCACGAAATTCGGGACCTGCGGCGGCTCGTGCATGGCATGCCCGACACCGTGCCCAACCAGCTTGCGCACAACGTGATAGCCGTGCTCCTCGGCGTGGTGCTGGATCGCGGCCGAGATGTCGGCGACCCGGTTCCCGGGCCGCGCCTGCCCGATTCCCTTGGCAAGCGACTCCCGCGTTATCCGCATCAGCCGGCGCGCCTCCTCGGTGACCTCGCCCACGGCTGCGGTTGTGGCCCCGTCGCCGATCATGCCCTCTGCGGTGGCGCCGACATCGAAGGAGACTATATCACCGGCCGCCAGGACGCGGTCTCCCGGAATGCCGTGCACCACCTCATCGTTTATGGATGTGCAGATGTTGGCCGGATAGCCATACAGCCCATGAAAGCTCGGCGTGGCACCGAAGCTCCGGATGGTGGCCTCGGCAATACGGTCCAGCTCGGCGGTGGCCACGCCGGGAACGGCCGCCTCGGTAAGGCGCTCGAGCACCAGCGCGACGATCTGCCCGGCGCGCCGCATGCGCGCGATCTCCTCCGCACTCTTCAGGGAGATGCGCCGCTCTCGCGCGTGCCGGGATCTCGACTTGCGACCCGTCACAAGCACTGCTCCTCACGCGAGGCTGCTTTGCCCTCGACGATCCCGCTGATCGCCGCCAGCACGTTGTCTACACCGATCGTGCCGTTGATCTCGTGCAGCAGTCCTTCCTTCCGATAGTACTGCAGCAGCGGTTCAGTCTGCTCAGCGTACACTTGAAGCCGCCTGCCGACGACGTCGGGCTTCTCGTCATCCCGCTGGACCAGCGCGGTGCCGCAGCGATCGCAGATCTCATCCTTCTTCGGAGGCATGGTGTCCATTTGGTAGATGGCGTTGCAGCTCGGACAGACCCGTCGGCCGGACAGCCGCCGCAAGATCTCCGCCCCTGGCACCTCGAGGTAGATGACCGCGTCGAGGCGTTGCCCCAGTCCCTCAAGCCGCTCGCCCAGGGCCTCCGCCTGCGCGACCGTGCGGGGGAACCCGTCAAGCGCATAGCCTTTCTGAGCATCCGGCTCCGACAGGCGCTTCGCCATCATCTCCAGGATGAGGTCGTCGGGCACCAGTTCGCCGCGATCCATATAGGGCTTCGCCTGCCGCCCCAGCCCGGTGTTCTCCCGCACGTTCGCGCGCAGCAGATCGCCGGAGGCGATGTGAGGGATGCCTTCCCGGCGCTCGAGCGCGCTTGCCTGAGTCCCCTTGCCTGACCCCGGAGGGCCGAGGAGCACCACCCGCATCATCTTATAAATCCCTCGTATTGGCGCATCACCAGGTGGGCCTCTATCTGCTGGACGGTGTCCAGAGCGACCCCGACGAGGATGAGCAGCGAGGTGCCGCCCACGACCGTAAAGCTGGTCACTCCGGTGATGTCGGGCACATAGTAGGACAGCAGCGCGATGATGCCCAGGAAGAGTGCCCCCGCGAGAGTGATCCGAGTGAGCACCCTGTCGAGATGTCGTTCGGTCGGCCGGCCGGGCCGGATGCCCGGGATGAAGCTGCCGTACTTCTTCAGGTTATCGGATACATCCGCGACGTTGAAGGTCACCGCGGTATAGAAGTAGGTGAAGAAGACCACGAGCAAGAAGTAGAATGCCGATGCCCCCCAGTTCTCGCCCGGACTGAAGAAGCGAGTGATCCTGTCCATCCAGATGCCGAGCGGTCCCTTTGCGCCGGACAGAAACTGCGCCGCCTGCGCCGGCAGCATGACCACCGCGATGGCGAAGATGATCGGGATAACCCCGGCCGTGTTCACGCGGATCGGCAGGTAGCTGCTCCCGCCGCTGTAGATGCGGGTGCCGACCACGCGCTTTGCCGACTGGATGGTGATGCGCCGCTCCCCCTTCGTGATGTAGATGATGCCAGCGATGGTGACCAGCCAGATGAACAACAGCCCTAAGATATTCGTCCACACCAGCACGCCGCTCTGCCAGAGCCGGTAGGTCTGGCCTACATCCGTAGGCATTCGGGAGACGATGCCGGCAAAGATGATGAGGGAGATTCCGTTTCCAATTCCCTTGTCGGTGATCTGCTCGCCCATCCACATGAGGAAACAGGTGCCGCCGGTGAGGGTGATGATGATGGGGATGAGGGCCAGGCCGCTTGCGCCGAGGATTCCCTGTCGAACGAGGAAGGCGCAG
>DAOVEW010000345.1 GCA_030668755.1 Bacillota bacterium
AGCCCGTCCAGCCCAACCGCAAGGCATCCTCCGTCTACAACCAATATTATCGCGTGTATCGTGGGCTGTACCGCTCGCTCAAGCGCCACTTCGCCCGCCTCGCGAAGATCGTCGAGAGCACCTCGGCGGAATGAACAAAGCCGGCCTTTCCCGCGTCTAAGCAGTAAAGCGGCTCCGAGGAGGCACTCGATATGCGACGCGCTTTGCTGCTGGTCGTTGTGCTGGCCGCCGCCCTGGCGCTCTTCCTCTTGACTGCGCCGGCCGGCGAACTCTCCATCCGAGACTACAGCGGCAAGCTCGTCGCAGGCGAATGGGCATGGCGCTTCATCCGCGGCGAGGTCCCTATCGCCGACGCCCACGAATTCACCGGCTTCGCCTTCGGCCCTGGCCGAGCCGAGATCGCCTACTGCGCATTCGATGAGCCGGGCGGGCCCTCTCGCCTCCGCATCACCACAGCGCCGACCGAGAGGACTCGCTTCGGACTGCGCCCGGTTTCGCCCCAAGCGCCACCCCGTCTCCTCTGGACGGCCCCCGAAGGTGTCACTCTCCGCGGCCCCATCTGGTGGGCCCCAAATGGGAGCAAGATCGCCCTCCGGGCGTGCTCCGAGGACTCCTCTGATCTCATCGTCGTGGATTACGCGACCGGCAGCCCCACTGCGATCACCGAGGGCTGCCGCGTTGTTGATGCAGCCTGGTGCCCTGATGCTTCGCAACTGGCCTACGTAGCCGAAGACGACTCGGCGCGCACGGTCTCGCTCGCGGCGATTCCTCCGGCCGAAGCCCACAGGCTCGGCCGCGGCGGCTTCGACCTCCGCTGGACCGTGGACGGCAGGGAGTTGCACTGGCTCAGCCCCCACTCTGAAACAACCTGGACGCGGATGCGCTGGACCGCAGAGGACGCCAGCGTGTCAGAGATCGGAAGCGCTCCGGCGCGCCCAGAGGAGACGATCTGGTCGCCGGACGGCCGCCTGTGCGCAGCGCTGGAGCCCCAAGGCGACGGCGGAGAGAGGGCCGTCATCTATCCCGCGGAATCGCGGATCGGCGACACGGTGGAGCTGCCGGGAGTCGAGCCGGTGGAGCTGCTCGGCTTCTCACCCGATGGCACTCTCCTGCTCGCGCTCGAGCATGAGGGTCGGCCCATCGCGGTCTCGACCCGGCCGATCCCGCCGGAAGTGCGCGAAGTCCTGCCTGCCGGGCGCAGCCGCTACTCACCCGCCCGCGGCACCGTCGCCGGCTTCCCCATGCAGCCCGATGCCGGACCACCGTCGTGGTGCACGACGGGGCACCATCTCCTCGCGTACGTCGCGGCTGAGCAGCCGAGGCCCTCCCGCGGCATGCACGCGCCCGAGCTGGCCGGCAAGCTCGTCGTCCATTCTTACCAGCGCGAGTACCTGGGTGGGCCCGTTCAAGCCGCCCTCAAGGTCGAGCGCCAGCAGCTCGACTACAACCTCAAGAACATAGCGCTCGTCTTCCAGATGTACCTCGCCGACAACAACGACATCTTCCCGGCCACGAGCGAGATGCCCGACCTCCGGAGAATCCTCGACCCCTACGTCTACACTCAAGAGGTCTTTCTCCGCCCCGGCTCCGGAGATGAGGTTTGCGTCCGGTACCTGCTCGATCCGGGCATCAGGCTCGTTGAAATTCGAGATCCCGTTCACCTACCAATCGCGATCATCGACTACCCCGAGGACTACTACCTCGTCGGCTACGCAGACGGCCACGTCCAGACGTTCGAGGGGGAGCCCCCGCCGGAGCTCCTGCCTCCAGACGAGCAGTAGCCGTCGGCGGCATCCCTTCACACAGCGCCGGACTGCGGGGCAGAGCCTCCTTCACACAGGCTAGCGACACTCCTTCCAGCCGGCCAGCGGCATGCCAACCGCCTCGCACTCCGGGCAGGGCCTGAAGCCGCGAATGCTGGGCAGCCGATCGAGCCCGACAGGCACCCGCGGCAGCGACCAGTTGAGCAGCTCTGCAATCTCCCGATAGGACAGCGACAGCATATACCGTAGCACCAGGACGGTCCTGTGGATCCACCGGAGCAGCGCAAGCGTTGCTCGCACGCGGTCCACCATCTCGACGTCCGGCGCAGGCGTCGAAGTTACACGAATTCCGCGGGCCTGCTGCCGGTTGACTTTGTCCCTGCATTCGTATATCCTCTGGAGCGGATTCGGTGAGTGCGCGAAGCAACATGAACGCTCCGGTTTACACGTGCTATATGACCACCAAGGCCAAGCGCCATCCTGGCGTTCGTGTGACCGCGTCTGACTGACCGAAGCGCGCAGAGGACCGAGAGCACGACGCCAGACCGCACAGAGCGAGTCTGGCGTCTCAGTATGTCTAAAGGCCACACTGAAAGAGGCCGGGACACCGGAGAGACAGACCATGCTCCTGGGCACGCAGCGCATCAACGACAGCGGCGTCCTCGAGATCGGCGGCTGCGACACCGTCCAACTGGCGCGCACCTTTGGCACACCCCTCTACGTTCTCGATGAGGAATGCCTCCGCCGCACCTGCCGGCAGTACCGCAGCGCGTTCGAGGCCCGCTGCCCCAACTCCCACATCTCCTTCTCCAGCAAGGTCTTCACCACAACCGCCGTCTGCCGAATCGTCCACCAGGAGGGACTCGGCCTCGACGTGTCTTCCGGCGGAGAGCTCCTCACTGCGCTGAGGGCAGGCGTCCCGCCCAGCGACATCGTCATGCACGGGAGCAACAAATCTCCCGAAGAGATGGAAATGGCTGTCTCGCACAGTGTGGGCAGAGTCGGCATAGACCACCTCGGCGAGATCGACGACCTCCAGCAGAGGGCCGCCGCGCGCGGTGTAACCCTCGACATTCTCATCCGCGTCGCGCCGGGTGTGGACGCCGACACTCACACTCATAT
>DAOVEW010000063.1 GCA_030668755.1 Bacillota bacterium
GTCAGCACCAGCTCCAGCGCCCGCCCCGATTCGATCCGCGACAAGTTCAGCAGGTCGTTGATCAGCCGCACCAGCCGATCGCACTCGGTGTCGATGATGCGATAAAACTCGATCTGGGTCTCCCTGTCGTAGAACCCCTCGCTGTCCTCCAGCAGAGTTCGAGTGAAGCCCTTGATCGAGGTGAGCGGGGTGCGCAGCTCGTGTGAGACCGTCGAGACGAACTCGCTTTTCATCCGCTCCACGCTGCGCAGCTCCGTAATATCGTTGAACGTGGCCACCACCCCAGAGATGTCGCCGTTGTCTCCCCGCAGCAGCGAGGTCTGAACCTGGAAGATCCGTTCCTCCGGCGAGAAGATCGACATCTCCGCCGATGCCTCCGCGTCGCCCCCCAGGCACGCGCGGACCAGGTCGTGCACCTCGTCGTCCTTCACCACCTGACTGAGCAGCTTGCCCGTGCCATCTTCGCTTGGGATTCCGAACATGTGCTTCGCAGCCGAGTTCATGAGGCGCACTCGGCTGTCCTGGTCCACCACCAGCACCCCGGCCAGCATCCCCTGGAGCGTGCGCTCCAGCTCGCGCTTCTCGTCGGAGACGGCGATGTACAGTTTGGCGCTGGAGATGACCGAGGCCGCGCTCTTCGCCAGCGCAGTCAGCAGCGTGACATCCTCCTCCTGGAACCGCCCGCCCCCACGCTTGTTGAAGACGTTGAAGACGCCGATATTGGTCTTCTCCACAACCTGACCGTCGGCGTCCTTCCTCTCGATCATCAGCGGCACCGTCAGCACGTTTCGGATGTTGAGCAGCGCCACGTTCTCCTTCACGGTGCGCGGATCGCTCATCGCGTCATCCGTGATGATAGGCCGCCCCTCCCGGAAGACCTGCCCCGATACCCCCTGCGTAGCCCGCACCCGGAACGCATCCACGTCGTCCTTCGTCAGCCCCAGCGCCGGCCACTGCGCCACCAGCTCGCCCGTGTCCGGCTCGTACAGCATGAGCACGGCCTTCTCGGCCTGCAATATCATCCCCACCCGCCGAAGGAACCACCGGAGTGTCCCCTCCAGCTCGGCCGAGGTTGTGATCGGCGCCGGTGCGCTGCTCGACGTATCCTTCAGCTCCGCTTCGAGCTCCCGCTTCGTCTCCTGAAGCCGCGCGATCTCGGCCCGCAGCCGCTCCACTTCGGCGCGTACATCTCCTTCGTCTTGTCGCGCTGAATCTGCCTGTTCAGTCAAACTGCCGACCTCAAGTTCTTGCTGCTCTCCATCTTACTCCCCACCCGACTCACTCGCCACCCCCGATTCCTCGCCGCTCAACGCCGCGGCCTCCAGGTCCACCTCCCGCAGGTACTCCGCAGCCGTCTCCGGCGGAGTCACGTTGATATAGATTCCTGTACCCATCTCGAAGCCCGCGGCAATCGTCAATCTAGGAGAAATCGACAGATGCCAGTGGAAATCCTCTTGGTCGTCGGTATTGCAGGGTGCCGTGTGGATATTGTAGTTGTACGGCGGGTCGTTCAAACACACGTGCAGGCGCCGCAGCGTCTCGCCCAGGATCGCGGCAAAGCCCGTCTGCTCCTCCGCCGCGATGGCGGCGAAAGACGCCGCATGGCGCTTCGGCAGCAGCCACGTCTCGAATGGGCATTTCGCCGCATACGGCTCGAAAGCGATGAAGTGCTCGTTCTCTGCCACAAGCCGGCGTTTCTCCTCCGTTTCCTGCCGCAACATATCGCAGAACACGCAGCGGTCGCGATACTCCATGTAGCGCCGCGCGCCCTGCAGTTCAGCGGCCACCACTCCCGGGATTATTGGTGTAGCCACGAGCTGCGAGTGCGGGTGGCCCAGGGATGCCCCCGCCACTCGGCCGTAGTTCCGGAAGATGAGGATGTACTTCAGGCGGGCGTCCTTCTTCAGGTCCAGATAACGGGCGCGGTAAGCCCAGAGCACGTCTTCGATCTGTCGAGTGTCGAGGAAGGCCAGGGACTTGTCGTGCTGGGGCGTCTCGATGATGACTTCGTGCGCGCCCACCCCGTTCATCCAGTCATACATTCCCTGGCCCGCCTTGTTGAGGTCCCCTTCGATCCCGAGAGCGGGGTACTTGTTGGGGATCACCCTCACCCACCAGCCTGGACCGTTCCGCTGGCTGCCGGGCTGTCGGAATGCCATGATCTCCGGCGGCGTCATGCTCTCGTTGCTGGGACAGAACGGACACTTCTCGCGGTCTTGCTCTTCCCGACCTGGCGAGTGAGCAGTAAAATCGCTTGGGCGCTTGGACCGCTCGCTCGCGATGACCACCCATTCGCCCGTGATCGGATCGCGTCGTAGCTCCGGCATCAACCCGTCCTCGCGGGGGCAAGTGCGCGGGCCCTAGCCCCTTCGGCCGCGCCCGCGCTTCGCCTCAGTACTGCGCTTCAGGTCGAGCAGTCGCTCTTGGCTCTCCTTCGTGAAGCGCTTCATATTGTCTTCGAAGGACTCGCCATTCGCCCCCCCGGCTCGGGGTCTGCCGCCTCGCCAGTCCGGCCGGGCACGCTTCAGCGACAGCTTGTGACGTCCTCTTCCATCTACCTCCAGCACCCGTACCATCACCCGGTCGCCAACCCGCACGTGTTTGCTCAAGTCTGACACACAGGAATCGGCTATCTCCGAGACGTGGATCGAACCGGCTTCGCCGCTTGGGAGCTCCACGAACGCGCCATAGCTCGCGAGCCTCACCACCGTCCCTTCGACTAAGCCGCCGACTTCCGCCGTCATCCAGGTCCCCGAAAGACTACCCTTTCCCCATGTAACCCAAGCGACTCTGCTATTCTATACTACGTATATTGTCCCTGTCAACCCGCCCGAGAGGTACCTCCCGGCGCCCTCGGCAATCCCCTCGGCATCGCTATGCTGCGAAGCGGAACAACACTACATCGCCCTCCTGTACTTCGTAATCCCGCCCCTCCGTCTGGATGTCGCCCGCGCGGTGCGCCTCCTCCCACGATCCCCGCTGCACGAGCGCCTCAAATGGGATCACCTCCGCGCGGATGAAGTTGCGTTCCATGTCCGTGTGAATGCGCCCCGCTGCCGCCGCCGCCCTCGTGCCGCGCGGCACCGCCCATGCGCGCGCCTCGGCCCCGACCCCTGTGTAGAACGTCACCAAATCGAGCGCTTCGTAGCAGGCCCGTACAACCCGCTCGAGTCCCGTCGCCGAAACCTCAAACTCTGCCACAAAGGCCGTACGCTCCTCTTCATCGAGCTCCACCAGCTCCGCCTCGAGCTTGGCGGGCAGCGGTACGATCGGCCCGTGCACGGCTTGCGAGAGCCGCTCCGCCTCCTTCGGCCACTCCCCTTGCCGTTCCCCCGCGTTCACCAGATAGACCTCGGGTTTGCCCGTCAGCAGGAAAACGTGGGCCGCCTCCCTGAGTTCGGCGCGGTCCGCGAACGACCGCGCGGGCCGTCCCGCGTCCAGGTGCTCGGAGAGCCTCTCGAGCAGTTCGGCCTCTCGGACCGCGTCCTTGTCCCGACCCTTCGCGGCAGAGGCGACCTTCTCCCGGCGCCGCTGCACGGCTGCGAGGTCCGCCAGTATCAGCTCCGTGTCCACGATCCCCACATCCCGCATCACACCCACACTCCCCTCGACGTGCGGCACGTGTATGTCTGGGAAGGACCTGACCACGTGCAGGATCGCGTCTGCTTCTCGGATCGCTGCCAGGAACTGATTGCCCAGCCCCTCCCCTTTGTTGGCCCCCTTCACCAGACCTGCGATGTCGACGAACTCGATCGCCGTCGGCACCGCTCGTTCCTGCCCGAAGACTCCCGCCACTTTCTCCAGCCGCGGGTCCGGCACCGAGACAACCGCGCGGTTGGGCTCGATGGTGCAGAACGCGTAGCTGGATACCTTCGCCCCACCGCGGGCGAGCGCGTTGAAGACCGTCGACTTGCCGACGTTTGGCAGCCCGACGATGCCGACGCTCAGCATCGCTGGCCCACCAGCCGACGCAGCGTCCGAGCGTCCTCGACCGCGTAGCCGCGCGCGTCGTTGTTGAAGTATACGAACACAGCCTGCCCCTCGCCGACCCACCCCGCAATCGCGTCCGTCCACCTCGCCAGCGACTGCTCCGAGTACTTCGATGAGTACAGCCGCTTCTCCCCGTGCATCCGAAGATACTGGAAGTCCGCGGTGCTCACCTCGGCGTCCGGATAGCTCGGCGCGCTCACCCGCACCAGCGCGGCGTTGTGCCTCCGCAGCATCTCATAGACTTCATCGCACAGCCAGCTCCTGTCGCGGAACTCGAAGGCGAAACGGTGACGTTCCGGCAGCAGAGACAGGAATCCCGCCAGCCTCGGCGGATCGCACTGCCACTTCGGAGGAAGCTGCACCAGCACTGGCCCAATCTTATTGCCCAGCAGCTCGGCCCGCGATATGAATCGCGCAAGCTCCCCCTCGCAGCCCCCCAGCTTCTTCATGTGCGTGATCGCTCGCGACGCCTTCAGCGCAAACCGGAATCCCTCGGGGGTCCGCTGTCGCCACCCGGAGAATGTGGACTCGGAGGCCAATCGGTAGAAGGTGGCGTTCAGCTCGACCGTATCGAACTCCCCAGCGTAGTACTCCAGCCAGCGCCGCTGCGGTAGGCCCCGGGGATAGAACACCTCTCGCCAGTGCTTGTAGCTCCACCCCGAGGTGCCTATCCGGACTTCCGCCATGAGCTCGACCGAACGCGCCCCGCGTCAGCTCTCCGCCGTCATGCTCTCCAGCTTCGCCTCAGCCTGCTCGATGAGGGACGCAAGCCGCAGACAACTCTGCGCGTCCTCCTCCAGGAGCACGTCGCCTGACTGCACTCGCTCCGCCAGACGGTCCAGCCATTCGAACGCCGCGTCCAGCTCCAGCACCTGCGCTCGGCCACGCAGCTTCGGCGCCAGCTCCTCTACCTGGGACGCCATCTCCTCCAGCCGCTCGGCCTGCTCGGTTAGGAAGTCATCGCGCTTCTGCTCGATGGATGCGGACAGTTCGGCCCCCCGCCGGCGCCGCTCCGCCAAGTACCGGTCCACCTCTCGCGCGGCCCGCCGCAGGCCGGACGAATGGTCCAGCTCCTGCTTGATCAGCAGCACCCGATAGAGGGACTCGAAGTCATAGGTCCTGCGGCTGCTGTCCTCATCATCGCCCTCCGCCGACGACACGATGCCGGTGTCCGTCCAGTAGCAGAGCTGGCGCCTCGACACACCTGCAAACTGCGCTGCCTTCCCAGTCGTCAGCTTCAGCCCCTTGAGGAGCTCCGAGGGCTCAGCCTGCTCGAGGACGTCCTTTTCCTCGGCGGGAGTGTCCGCCATTCTTTCCCTTTCCCGGCCGTCCTGTCAGAAGAGTTGAGCAGCACGGCATTGTTTTGTGTGGTGGTCGGACATGGAGGCCATTCCATGTCCGGCGTTTGAGCATGAGGTGACCGGCATTATATCGACCAACCTCACGCATGTCAAGACCGCGGGACAGGCCGCGTTCGACGAATGGTGGTTAGCGCTATCCTGCGCTGGTCGCGTTGCCCCGCCGGCAGGGAATGGCCTGAGCCCGCGGAAGGCTCTGTCTTCAGGAGGCTACGACCGTAAGACTCGGTGCACACATATTCATTGACTCCGACGATCCAGAGGAGATCGCCAAGGCCTACCGCCTTAGCGCTCCGCGGCCTTCAACCCCAACCACGCCATCTCGCCCTCCGACAGCTCGATCTCCGTCGCCGCGGCGCACGACTGCACTTCCCTCGCGCTCTGCGCGCCCACCACCGCCGCAATCAGTCCCGGTAGGTTGAGCACATAGGCCAGCGCGATCTGCGCAGCGGTCACGCCCTTCTCTTCCCCCAGCTTCCGCGCGCGGGCGAGCTTCTCCATGTTCTCTTCATTGCGGTAGCAGCGCTCCACGCGCTCGTCCGAGTCCGGCTCCGGGCCCGAATGATCCGAGAAGAACCCGTGCCCCAGCGGCGACCACGCCAGCAGCGGCAGCCCCATCTCCGCATGCCAGGCCACCTCCTCCTCGCTGGCATGGAGGCAGTTGGACCACAGCGGCTCCATCGGTGCTGCGAGCGAAAGATGGAGGCTGGATATCGCCGGACCTCGCAGCTCTTTCTCCTCTGCGTACTTCCTCGCCGCGGCGATCCGCGACACCGACCAGTTCGATAGGCCATACCCCCGGATTCGGCCCTCTTCAACCTGCTCGTTGGCCGTCTCCACCAGCACTTGAACCGGCGTCTCCGGGTGGTCTCGGTGCACTACCCAGAGGTCGAGGTATCTCGCCCCGAGGCGCGCCAGGCTCACCTCGATCGCCTCCCGTATGCCGTCCGCGGTAAGGCTGCCGTCCTCGCGGCATCCTTTGTCCATCAGAACCACTTCGCTGCGCGAGCCTCGCTCGGTGAGCCATCGCCCCAACGCGCGCTCCGAGTCGCCACCCCCGTAGGATTTCGCGGTGTCGATCAGGTTGCCTCCCACTCCGCGGTACGCATCGACCACCTCGTAGGCCGTCGCGCGCTGGCGCAGCGAAAACGTTGCGGATCCCAGAGCGAACCGCGAGACCTCTGTCTTCAGCTCGGGAATGA
>DAOVEW010000167.1 GCA_030668755.1 Bacillota bacterium
TAGTGGGTTCGAGGCTGTAGGCACCGGGGACATCAACTACCTGAGCCAGGTCGCTATCGAGCTTCAGTCGCCCCTCGGTGAACCCCACAGTAGTGCCTGGGTAATTCGAGACAATAACACGGGCCCCGGTGAGCCGGGAGAAGACCACACTCTTGCCCACGTTGGGATTGCCCATCAGCAAGATACGCTTCATCCGCTGACCCTGACCATGATGCGCTGGGCAACGCCGAATCCCAGGGCCAATTCTGTGGCCCCCGCGCGAATGACAACCGGCCCACGGAAGGGCTGGGCCATGCGCTTGCTTACGCAGACCCCGGGGCGGATCCCCATTGCGTTTAGCCGTGCCACCATACCGCGGCCACCTCGGAACCCCACAACCACACCGCTTTGACCTGCTCTCATATAGGCAACGGAAGTGACCAATTGCATGTCTCTGGAATACTCGCTCCCATGCGCGGCGGCAGCTCCTACTGCGCCATCCGCCGCCGAAATGTACATCCAAGGTTCACGTATATCAGATTGTCATCGCTGCTCTTCTCGTGCATCACTCCGGCCATCAGTCCCCACATGTGATCGGGCCCAAAGGCCAGGTTGAATCCGAACGATGAGCCGCCGTCGGGGCCACTGATCCAGTCCGCCATCAAGGTAAGACGTTCGCTTGTCAGATAGTCGAAGCCGAGCATTGCTCGCCACTCGGATTCGGCATAGTCCGAGCCCAAATGCATCCGGAAGGGCGCGGTTTCACTTGAGAGTACCGCGTAGGGGTTCCAGGCGCTGCCGCGGAAGTCCATCCGATTGACACCTACAGCAACAGCAAAATCTCCGCGGACTCCCAGGCCCTTCTTGACGAAGAAGGCTCCATCCCTCAACGTATTGAGCGGCGTGTCAAAGCCCAGTTCCACACCTCCGGGGATTCCAAAGTCGCTCTCGAAAGTCCAGTCCGACAGGGCACTGCCCCCCTCGGTGGATAGAGCACCGGCTACGGCAATGCATGTGTGCGCGGGCTCGACCACGTCGGCTGTCGGGATCTGGATGAGCGCAGAAGGCGCACCCCAGACGGGAACAGCATAGACCTGCAACAGGCCCTGTAATATAACGACTCTATTCAACGTCTCCTCCTCACTTGGCGCACCCGGATGCTGGCCGCGACATCGGCCCCGAGGATCTGGGTCTTGCCTGCCACATCCAGCACCACCCCCCCTCCCAGAGGCTCGCGCAGTTTCATCTTCACCCGGCTGCCGGGGAGGAGGTTTCGCTCGGCGAGATAGCGCACCACCTCTGGGGACTCGTCCTCCAGCCGGACGACAGCCAGCGAGAGGTTCTCCGGCGCGTCCACCAGCCTGACCGTATCGTCGTCAGCGCCCACGTCGAGAGGATTCCCGTGCGGACAGGCCTTGGGGGGTCCAAGCTTCTCCGCGATCCGACTCTCCAGCGCAGGGGACACCGCGTGCTCCAGCCGACAGGCCTCGTCGTGTGCTTCCTCAAGTGGAACCCCGAGCACATCGGTGAGGAGTCGCTCCGTCAGCCTGTGGCGGCGCAGCAGGTCGTTAGCGCGTCGGCCTCCGGCCCGCGTGAGCGCGATGTTGCGGTAGCGGCGATAAGTGATGAGGCCCATCTCGGACAGCTTTCGCAGCATGCCGGTCACGGAGGCTGGCTTCACGCTCAGTCGGCGGGCAAGGCGAGTCGTTGACACGCCGTCCGGCATCTGGCTGAGCCTGCAGATCGCCTGGAGGTACTCCTCTATGGACGGCGACAGCACCTCTGAGGACGACATCACACGTTCTCCTTTTAGGCCGGCCAATATCCTTTGTTAGGCTCACCTAACATTATACCATGAACGGGAGCCCGTCAAGCCTTGCCGCACAGGATGCCACGGTGCGACCGCCGAACCAGAAGAAGGGGATGTATGGGGACCTCTGAAGCGGACCGAGCCGGGAGGGATGTCCGATGGACCCAAGAGTACGACCCACAGCTCTGCTCGTCGAAGATGGCAAGATACTGATCGTCGAACAACGGGTATCCGAGTGTCTGGCCCGGCAGTGGTGCCTGCCGGGCGGAACGGTGCAGCGCGGCGAGACACTGAAGCAGTGTCTGCTGCGAGAGGTGAAGGAGGAGACGGGCCTCGAAGTCGAGATCGAGAGGCTCCTCTATGTGTGCGACCGCATAGAGCCGGACGTCCACGTGGTCCACATCACCTTTGCCGTACGCCGTGTGGGTGGGGACCTGCGGGTCGGCGAGGAGCCGGAGGCCACTGCATATCCCATCCACAGTGTGCGTATGGTGGCGCTGGAGGATCTATGTGACTATGACTTCGATCGCACGTTCAGGGATCTGGCGGATGCCGGGTTCCCGGACGGCGGAACGTACCGCGGCCGCGTGAGCAGTATCGGGCTGTAGGAAGGACAGCATGGACGATCACGAGGTCGGGAGGTTGTGGGATGGGAACGCTGACGCGTGGACGCTGCTGGCGCGGATGGGCTGCGACATCTGCCGCGACTACGTCAACACGCCCGCCTTTCTGAGCATGCTGCCGCAGGTCAAGGGGCTGCGCGGCCTTGATATCGGGTGCGGGGAGGGGTACAACACGCGGCTGATCGCACAACGCGGCGCAGACATGGTGGGCCTGGACATTTCCGCGAAATTCGTCCGCCATGCGCAGGAAAGGGAGAACGAAGAACCGCTTGGGATAGCCTATCTCAGCGCCAGCGGGTGCGCGCTGCCCTTCGCCGACGAGCAGTTCGACTTCGCCGTCGCCTTCATGAGCCTCATGGACATGGCCAGCCACGACGCAGGGGTCCGGGAGGTGTACCGCGTTCTCAAGCGCGGCGGGTTCTTCCAGTTCTCGATACTGCATCCGTGCTTCTGCACTCCTCGATGGAAATGGGTCTACGATGAGTCAGGCATGAAGGTAGCCAAGGAATGCGGTGATTACTTCAGCGAGCAGCAGGGCGTTGTGGAGGAATGGATTTTCGCGGCCGCACCAGAAGAGCTGAAACAGCGACTTCCCAAGTTCAAGGTGCCGAGGTTCTTTCGCACGCTCGGCAGCTGGGTGAACCTGTTGATTGACGCTGGCTTTGCCGTTGAGAGGCTTCAGGAGCCTCACGCTGACGACGAGGCGATCAGTCGCCAACCACACCTCGCCGACACATTAGTCGTGCCTGACTTCTTGCACGTGCGCTGCCGGAAGCCTGCTTGAGGCCGCTGCTGCTGCCCTTGCTCCAGCCGGTCGCGGCGAAACTCGAGCCGGCTGAAGGGGACGGGCCGCCTGGCCAGTCAGTCCGCGCCCTTCCGCTCGAAGGGCGTCTTCAGCCGTTCCTCAATCCACTGCGCGTCGATCACGATCCTGTACTGATCGTGCTGCACAGTGCCCGGCAAAGACAGGCCCTGTGCCTTCTTGTACCGCGCCACCGCTTCTTCTCGTTGGCCGAGGAGGTCGAGGATGTGCCCTTGCCACACCAGCCCTGCCACTCGCCAGATGGGATCACCGGACTCGGCTGCGCTTCCGAAGGCCTCGAGCGCCTCGGTGTAGAACGCGCCGTCGTAGAGCGTCAGGCCGAGCTTGCTCCACAGGGAGGCACCCTCGAGTCCGCGCTCCTGCGCAAGCTCGAAGACCTCCTTGGCTCTCTGGCCGGCGCCCGTCATCGGCAAGTCCTTGACCTGTTGCTGAACATCCACAACTGGTTCCTGCAGAAGCGGAAGAACCTCGTCTGGATCCAGTATAACTTCCTTAAGGGAAGCGTCGCTCTCGAACTGAAGCGCTGAGACGCGGAGGAGGCGCTCCGTGGTCGCCCGCTGCGTGGAGCCGTCCTCGAACCGCGCCTCCACTGGTATCGGCATCTCCAGCGTGCCGAACTGCTCCACCTCCACCGTCGTGACGTGACGATCGCCCTCCTGCTTCTTGTCAACGGAGGCGACGCGGTAGCCGAGGTAGCGGTTCGACCTCAGCCACTGGTCAAAGAACCAGGAGAGGTCTTGCCCTGTCTGCTCCTCGCAGACGCGCTGGAACTCGCGGGCCCCCAGGCACTTGCCTTTGTGGGCCGCGAGGCAGTGGTCGTGAATCCGCCGGAAGGTGTCTCGCCCGAGCAGGCTCTCCAGCGCGCTGATGACGGCGTAGCCCTTGCTGTGGACCACGATGTTGTTGTAATCGAAGTCGATGTCTTCGAGCTGCTCCGGCGGCCGCTCGATGGTGGTATCGATCCCCTGCTCGATCGCTTCACACAAGCGGCCGAAGCCCCGGCGAGATTCGTCGAGGCCACGTGCGCGGACGTACTGCTGGTCCATGTAGATGCCGAGGCCGATCCAGAGCCAGTCGGGGTCATCGGCGTCGAGGACGTGCTCGCCCCAGTACTGATGCCCGATCTCATGGGCCACGATCCACCGCCACCACTCATCGGACGCCTCGCCGAAGCGGCTCTGGCCGTGGACGGCAACGATGCCGGTCGCGACGGGACAGCCGCCCATCCACTTGTCTGGGCCCGGAACGATGGAGAGGAAGGGCTCAGGGTAGAAGCCGAACTCCGAGCGG
>DAOVEW010000219.1 GCA_030668755.1 Bacillota bacterium
CCGTGGGCAACGAGACCATCGGCATCCTCGACGCCGTGACTCTTGGTGAGGAGAATGCCATTGCCGCGGCCTGGAAGCACAGCTTCGATGAGGACAACTGGACCAGGGTCTCTGCCGTCTCGCACCAGGAGGACGGTGAGCCGGACAACTTCGCCTCCGAGCTGGCCGCCGGCCGCACCTGGCGCCACGAGGATGGCAATGACGGCCTTTGGGTTGTCGCCTACCAGTCTCGCACCCAAGGAGCAGGCTCCGGCACCAACTACTCCGTCGGCGGCTCCCACAATCGCGGCTTCGGGAACATCCAGTACGACTGGATGCTGCGACGAGTGACGGATGACTTCAGCCCTAGTCTCGGTTACTACCCCTACGTCAACAACATCGGCGGGGAGCTCAACCTCCAGCAGATAGACTTCTTCGAGAAGGGCCCCATCGAGGCCCGCCAGTGGCAGTTCAACATGCAGTACTACCCATATCTCGATGGCGATGGCATCTTCTCGTCGAGCTTGTCGCCGGGCTACTTCGTCCGCACCCGAAGTGCCCGTCTGTATGGAGTGATCGTGAACTACGGCCGCTATTTCGACTACGACAACTCCGGCGTCACTGCGGTTTATGGCTGGAACGACGCGGATCTCTACCGTCGCGGTGAAGTCAACCTGGTGCGGGGCAAGGCCGGGGGCGGCGACCTGAACTACTACAAGCTGGATCAGGGGCTCAGGCCTATGGACCGCCTGTCTGTCCGCGTGGCCGGCGAGTACATCCACCTCGCGATGCCCGACGGCTCCGCGACGCACGAGTATCAGACCGTCGTCACGAGCTCCTATGACATCACGCCGGAAAAGACCCTCGCCGCGCGAGGCATCTGGCGGGACGCCGGCTTCTCAGCCTACGCCTGCTACCGGCAGGTCGTCAGGAAGGGCATGGACGCCTACGTCATCGTTGGGGATCCTGACCCCACCCTCACCGGCTTCACCAGCCGAATCGCTCTGAAGCTGATCTGGGCCCTGTAGGCGATCGCCGGAGAGTACCCCCTCGACCACACTGGATCGGAGCCGGACCACATAGGACCCCGGACTTCGCCACAGCGAGCAAGGGTACCAGGAATCGCCTGAGAATCCGGGGGCCTGGCGTCCGCACGGAGACTGAGCTGAGGTCTCTAAGGGCTCAGGCGCGTGCGGCCGCGAGCGAAGGCGTCGCGCGGCCCGGGTTGCCCCCTCTCTCGATGGAAGTGAGGTAGGAAGCGAGACGGGAATGGCAGCCCATCCTGACTGCTCACGGAGCGGAACATGTCCAGCTCCGACACGTGTCCCAGGTCAACGAGAATGCGGCCCAGAGGTCCCGGGCGAAAGCGTGGATGGAGTTGCCGGCAAGCACAGCGGTAGCTAGACTAAAGCAAACAGGGACAACTCAGTGCACATGCCGCTCGTCCACCGCCGCCGCGTCCTCCGTCGAGAAGAAGGGATTGCGGTACACTCTGTTTCCCAGAATGACGATGGGATGTGTGCGCAGGGCGGCCACCACATGCGTCCCCGAGAACCGCCGCTTATCATACTGACACACGACCACCGCCGACTTGCCCGCCATCTCCTCCCCGAACTCCCGCTCGTATGTCTCCCACAACTCAGGGTCCACCGGATCGTCGGCCGCCCACGAGCAGTCCCCCGCCGCCCGGATGCCCGTGTACCGGTCGCGTATGCTGTCCTCATAGAGCGTCCTCGCGAGCTTCAGCGTCCTCTCCGGCACGAAGACACCATCGGTCAAGTAGTAGTCCATGTCGGAGATGATTAGCAGTTGCCCCGAGGCCTCCAGCGTCGGCAAGTCCGCCCCAACCTCGGCCAGCCTGCGGCGGAGGAGCTCTGCCGCAGGCTTCGGCGATGCCCACACACAGCGCTGTCCCGCTCGCAGCCCCTGCGTCACGAACGGCACCATCACCTCCATCTGCTGCTCGCGGTTCTCGAAGATGGTGCAGATATGGTCGCCCCAAGAGAACTTCAGATCGCCATACCCAAAGGCTGTCGGCTCCACCATGCGCCCTCACCTCCACTCACAACCTAGCTGCTCGTCCCCCCGTGAAGAATCTACCCGCCTCTCTCCCCCATGAACAACCGGTATTGTCACCGCCGCCTCACACCGCGCGGATCTGCCCAGGATAGGCGAGCCCACACGTAGGGGGCCAGGGTGCTCCGGATTCTCTGAGGGCGCGGCGGGTTGGCCTTGGGCGCTGGGCCCAAGACAAGGACTGACGCCACCTACGGCGGCAGGCTGGGAGAGCTCAGTCCAACTTCTGAAGGGCCCCCGTGAGCCTCTGCTGTGGAAGCTCAACGTAGCCGGCTTCATCCACGTACCGCTGGCCATCGGTGAGGATCCAGAGCAGGAACTCGCGAGTGAGGCCTTCCGGCTTGCCGTTGGTGAGGAGGTTGAGCTCTCGTGCGGGAGGAGAAGGATAGAGACCTGCGGCGATTGCGCGCTTCAGTCCTGTGCGCGTATCGTAGAAGCTCTCAGACTCTGAGATGCGTCCGTCGCCATCGGTGTCTATCGGGACAGGCATAAGGCCGGCGGCGGGCCTGTCGGTGGCGGGATCATAGGCGTAGTTGAGGTTGTTGAACCCGATGGCGAGGGGATCTTTCGCCACGGCCTCGGCCATGCGAGGGTCGCCGTGGATGCCAGTGCCAAGAAGATCTTCCTGGCGCTTCCCCAGGTACTGCGCCCAAGCCTCCGCGGCGCCGCAGACATCGGAACGGGTGTACACGCGAACCATCTCCCTGACCTTGGGCCTGGCGACGAATGGCCCCCACGCAGCGTCCTTGTCCTCAAGCCACAGGGCCACGAACTGATCGCGCGTCAGGCCGCGGGCTGCGAGGTCTTGCGCGACGGGATTGCCGGCATTGGCCACGGGTAGAGCAGCGTCCTTGGCGACAGCCACCCAGAACGCACCTCGCCTCTCCTCCTCTGGGTAGATGTCCCGGGAGACCATGCCGATGTCTACGACGCCGTCAAACGCGTCACCGGCGCCCTTGCCCGAGCCGCCGGCCCACACTCCCACCTGGACCTGAGGATGGAGTTTCTGGTATTCCTCGGCCCAACGGAGCATGAGTGGGTACAGCGCCCAGGCCCCGGAGACGCGGACAGTCTCGATGGGAACCGTCGTTGGAGCGGGTGAAGGTGGTGTTTCCCCGCATGACAATAGACAGACGGCCAGGCCGACCAAGAGGAGGGGCAGAACCGCCGGCGCCAATAACTTCACCATGATATCATCTCCCGAAGTGTGTGCAACCACATAGGAGAGTACACTCCTACAGCGTGCTGTCAAGGGTCTAGTATGCCGTATGCCGCGGGTGTGACCGGAAACCTCTTGGTCTTACGCCGAGGCTCTCCAATCCTGCCCAGCAGCGACATTCTTGTCGCGACGCCTCTGTCTCCCATAATCGGGACAGGAATGTCCCTCCTACGAGCGGCAATTGCCTTCGGCAACCAAGAGAAAACGGTCACACCCGTTGTTGGCATCCTTGGCTGCCTGCTGGAGGGCTCTGCGAGGCTCTTGACAGCGAAGGCCCACCTCGCCGTTCCGCAGCCTCCTCGGACCTTGGTAGGAGTCCGCGGCTCCGGGGTAGTGGGAGGTGGCCGCCGCAATGAAGATGTGCGAGAGGTTGTCTCTCGCATTCGGCCCGGCTGAGGAGCGGAAGGACTTGTCCGTCGGGGCGGCGGAGGGAAACCCGATTGCGGTGGCGACCGCGGCCCGTTGGAGGGCATAATGTCAGAGCAAGTCTATTGGGGCGACATGCACCTCAACCTGCACCACCCAGATGTGTCCCGCATCGACGCGGTCTTTGTGGCGGCGCGGGAGAACCTCGACTTCTTCCCGATCGCATACTACCCGTACGACTATCACGAGCTGCCGCAGGGGCTGAAGTCGGAAAGCATAGGGCTGTCCGAGCGGGCCCTGCGGGACTGGGAGACAGTGCGCGCCGCGGTTCAGAAGCACAACGAGCCCGGGAGATTCGTCACCTTCCCGG
>DAOVEW010000196.1 GCA_030668755.1 Bacillota bacterium
CCGCTCGACGCGGCGCACGAGGCCCTCGGGGGCGGCGGCCATGCGCACCCAGACATCGCCGAAGGCAAGGCGCTCGTAGGTCAGGTCGTAAGACTTGCCGAGGTTGCCGTACGAAACCAGGGAGCCCTGAAAGAAGCCGATCCCGAGCATGACCGTGGCGGCGACGGCTATGAACTGCCACCGAGAGCGGCTGAGCTCTCTCGTCAGCTTGGTGTTGAGGCGCGCCATGGCACTACCAGGAGAGAGATTCCGGGTCGGCGGGCCGCTCGTTTCGGATAACCTGAGTGACCTGGCCGCTGCGAAGCCGCACGACGCGATCGGCCATTCTGCCGATGACTGAGTTGTGGGTGACCAGGAGCACCGTCTGCCTCTGGGCCTTCGTAATGTCCCGCAGGCCGCGCAGCACGCGCAGCGCGGTCTCGTAGTCGAGGCTGCCGGTGGGCTCGTCGGCCAGCATCAGGAGCGGCTCCTTGACCAGCGCCCGCGCTATCGCGACCCGCTGCTGCTCCCCGCCGCTCAGCTCGGCCGGGAAGTGATCGGCGCGGTCGGACAGATGCACTTGTTCGAGCGCCCAGGTCGCCCGCTCGGGGCGGCCGACGAGTTCCCCAGCCAGCTCCACGTTCTCCCGCGCGGTCAGCGTTGGGATGAGGTTGAAGAACTGGAAGATGAAGCCCACCGAGTTCTTGCGATACTGGGTGATCTCGGCGTCGTCCAGGCGGCTGATCTCTTCACCGTTGACCAGGACTCGGCCGCGGGTCGGTGTATCGAGTCCCCCGACCAAGTTGAGGAGGGTCGTCTTGCCGCTGCCGCTGGGGCCGAGGAAGACCACGAACTCGCCTGGAGGCAGATCGAGCGAGACGTTCGAGAGGGCGATGACCTCGACTTCGCCCATGGTGTAGGTCTTCGAGATGTCGTCCAGTACGACCAGGTTGGGGGAGCGCTGCGCCACGGGGCTACTCTCTGTGGGGGCTGACCCGCTGCCCCTCCTTGAGCTGGTCTTTGCCGGACACGACCACAAGTTCGCCCTCGCTGAGGCCCGAGAGGGCGGCCGCTTCCTTGAAGGTGCGTCGCCCCACCTCGACCTCACGCCTGCGGATTCTGCCGCCGTCCACGACCAGCACCGAAGTGCTGCCGTCGGCCTCGATGAGGGCATCCGCAGGCAGGAGGAGGGCGTCCTCAGACAGCACGGCGTCGGCATAGACGTCGACTTCCATTCCCGCGCGCAGGAGGCCTGTGTTCCCGTCAAGCACGATCTTGGCGCGGACGATCTTCGCGCGCACCTGCTGAAGGCCTCGCGACAGGGCCACCGGAGCGACCTCCACCACTTCGCCGGGCAGCGGCCGGGCCAGCGCCTCTGCCGAGACACTCACGCGCTGCCCTTCGTGCACGAGGGCCAGGTCCTCCTCGTCTACCTCGGCGGCCACCCAGAGGTTCTCGTTGTCCGCGATGAGGAAGACCGCCGAGCCCGGGCCTGTCAGGTCGCCCACGTCCAGGTAGCGCCGCCCCACGCGACCGGACATGGGAGCGGTCACCCGGGTCTCCGCAAGGGAAGTCTGGGCCGCCGCGACGGTCGCCTTCGTCTGTTCGACGGCGGCCTCGGCCGCCGCGAGAGCTTGCTCCAGGACCCCCACCTGGCCGGCAGCGGCTTGGGCCTCTGCAAGCTGGGCCCCAGCAACGGCGACCTCTGCCGCGGCGGCAGCGATCTGTTCGCTGCGCGGTCCCGCCTCCGCGAGAGCGAGCTGCTCCCGCGCGGTGCGAAGGGCCGCCTGGGCGCTCGCGAGTCGCGTTCTGGCGCGGTCCACTTCGGCCTGGGAGACCGCTCCCTGGGCGTAGAGCCGGCTGATCCGTTCGAAGTCAGCGGCCGCAAGCGCGGCATCGGCCTCGGCGGCAGCCACCGCCTGCCGCGCGCTCTCGATCTCCTCGGGCCGGGTTCCAGCCTTCAGCTCTGCGAGACGGGAGCGCGCGGCTTCTTCGGCCGCTCTGGCTCGCTCGATTCGCGCGCGACTCGCAGCGCGCTCCAGCGCCAGCGCAGCCGCGGTGCGGGCGACCTCGGCCTGCGCGGCCTGAAGGGCCGCCCTGCGCTCATTGACGGCAGCCACTTGGTCGCTGTCGCCCAGGCGAGCCAGGAGCTGCCCGCGCTCCACTGAGTCGCCCTCGTCCACGAGGAGCTTGACGATCCTGGCGACGATCTTGGGGGTGACGTTCACCTGGGCTGCCTCGACAACTCCGGTGGCGGAGAGAGCGTCAGCGAGCGGGCCGCGCCGGACCGCGGCGACTTGTACGGAAGGGGGCGAAAGCGATGACCACAGCGCGAGTCCGGCCAGCACTGCGGCGACGACAGCGATCAATGCCCAACGGCGGTTTCTCATTCGTCTCCTCGCTTGGCGCACGGCCTGCGGAGGTGCTCGATCAGGCTATCGAGGTGGAAATCGACCTGCTCGACGAGATCGAAGTAGTCTTTGCTCATGTAGTGGTGGAGACCGATGCCGTCGAGGTATGCCAGCAGGTTGATGGCTATCTTCTCAGCGTTTCGCGCGATGTCGGGGTGGAAAGCGCGCTGCGAGACGCCGTCGAGCAGCACTTGGGTCACCGCATCCCGGGCGCCCTGGAAGAGCTGACGGGTGACGTTGCGTTCTGACAAGAGCCTGGGGTTGCAGAGGTAGACCTGGAAGACCGCGGCGGCGATCCTGACGGAATGCTGGTCCGAGATGAAGAGCTCAACCATGGCATGGACGAGCGCCCGCAGGCGCTCCGCGGGCCTGAGGTTTGGGCTGATGGCGCCGCTCGTTTGGCTCACCATGCCGTCAATCCAGGCGGCGACGGCGGAGAAGAAGAGGTCCTCCTTGGAGTCGAAGTAGAGGTAGATCGTGCCTTTGCTCACATTCGCGGCCTGGGCAATCCCGCTGACGGAAGCGGCCTCGAATCCCCTCTCCGCGAAGAGTTCGAGTGCGGCCCGTGTGATTTCTCTCTTGCGTTCCTGTTTGTCCACGCGTTTCCGAGACACCGTTGCCTCCATCGGTGTGCGCCCTCTGACTGACCGGTCAGTCATTACTATACCACGCAAGCGCGGGGCATCAAACCACTGGCGGGGTGATAGTCGTCCCAGAATGCAACAGGACGTGTGTGTGAGCCGCAAGGCCGCTGGGGTTGGCAGTAAATGACTGACCGGTCAGTATCCAGGCTGCAGGCAGGCTCGCGACGGGCAGGTAGAAGACCACGGTCGGCCGGTGGGCCGTGGGCTCAGAACTGCTCGAGCATGGCAATTGCCGTCGCTGTGAGCATGGCGGCGCCGATGGGCAGCACCCGGCGGTCATCCATGTCGAAGGTCGTGCTGTGGCCCGGAGAGGTGAATCCCTTCTTCTCGTCGCGAATTCCCAGTCGGAACATCGCTGCAGGGACGCTGGCGCGGCCGAAGTAGGAGAAGTCCTCCCCGCCCAGGCCGGGGTGAGGCACCTCGGTGAGGCTGCCAGGGCCGAGCATTCGAGTCGCTGTCTGGGCGACGAGGTCAACAACGCGGTCGTCGTTGATCAGCGGCGGGTAGCCATCTCTCTCGATGGTGACGCGGAGTCGTGCCCCCATCGCACCGACGAGCTTCCGCAGGTCGCGCTTGAGGAACCGGAGGATGGCCTCGCGCCCTTCGGGCTCGATCGTGCGTATGGTGCCGATCAGTTCGACCTTGTCGGCGAGCACGTTGGCGCGCGTGCCGCCCCGGATGATGCCGAAGGTGACCAGCTTACGGTCTACTAGGTTGGTGTGTCGGGCGATGAACTGCTGGACTGCGATCAGCGCCTGGCTGGCAACTGCAATGGCGTCTACGCCCTGGTCGGGGCGCGCGGCATGTCCCGTCTTCCCGCGCACGATGATGCTGACATCCTCCGTCTGAGCCGTGTCGTACCCGCGCCGAATGCCGATCTTGCCGGCGGGAACCTCTGTTGCGACGTGGAGCGCGGCGATGGCGTGCAGCTTCGGGCGTTCGAGCACCCCGTCCGCGATCATGTATCGCGCGCCACCGGCCCCTTCCTCTCCGGGCTGGAAGATCAGCTTGACAGCGCCTGGAACGCGATCCCGCATCTCGTGGAGAAGCGCGGCCGCCCCCAAGAGGCAGGCCACGTGCGCATCGTGGCCGCAGCCGTGCATGAGGCCCGGTCGGGTGGAGCGATAGGGCACCTTGTTG
>DAOVEW010000291.1 GCA_030668755.1 Bacillota bacterium
GTGTCGGTACTACCCGTGCTGCTCCGAGTACGCCGCACAGGCGATCGGCCATCTGGGGCTGTTCCGCGGCGGGCTGCTGGCTGCCTGGCGGCTCCTGCGCTGCAATCCCTTCTCCGCAGGCGGGTATGACCCCGGCCCGTGGGTGGCGGACACTGCCTCGTCTGGCCCGAACGAGTCCGCCGCGGCGGCGTCCCCCAGGGGGAGCGGCGGATGAAGAGGGCGCCCCACCTTTTGCTGTTGCTGCTGCTGCCACTGCTGGCAGGCTGCTTCGGCGCGCAAGGCGTGCCCTTGCCGGCGGCTAAGCGGGGCGACCTGCGGACGACGCTGGAGGCACTCGACCGCCTCTCGCACTCCCAGGTGGTCGAATACCAGAGCGGCCTCGAAGAGCAGATCAAGCGAGCCGGGAATCCCAAGGAGGCGGCGCTGCGCCGGGAGCTTGAGAAGAGCATTCTCTTGGTCGGCTACTGCTGGGAGCGCCGGGCCGAGGTCGATCCTGGGGCCTTCGACGAGGCCCTGAGATGGTACGGCCGGATAGCGGGGGGAGGCGGGGCCGGCTGCGGCCGTCCGTCGAGCGAGGAGTATTCAGCAAGCGGCAGCATCTACTCCTCGGTGGGCCACGTCCGCATCGCGCAGATCGCCGAGTACCGGGTGGCGCAGGGTGAGCTGAAGGGTGAGGACACAGGTGCCACCGCCGCCGAGCGGCAGGATGCTCTGGAGATAGCGGCCGAGCAGCGGAAGAGAGCCCGCGGCGCGCTGGAGCGAGCGGCCAACTACCCGGTTCAGGCCGACCCGGCCACGGGCGACATCCGAGGGCCTCTGGTGCTGGTCCGGGAGCCGGCTGTGGGGAGCCTGCCCCTCGAGGAGTGGCAGCAGGTGGACATCCGGCACGCGGCCTACAAGCGGCTGGACAGGTACTATCAGGACACCGCCTCGTACCGCATCTTCGATTTCCTGGTGGGAGTGTGCGGGGGCGCGCGTAAGAAGACGAGCTATGTACTCGTCATCCTGCTCATCGCCGTGCTGGCCAAGCTGGTCACGACTCCTCTGTCCGCCGCCCAGTTCCGCAGCATGCAGGCTATGCAGGCGGTTCAGCCCGAGATCAAGAAGATCCAGGAGAAGTACAAGGGGGACAAGCAGCAACTCGCGCGCGCCCAGATGGAGCTCTTCAAGGAGCACAAGGTCAATCCCGCCGCCAGCTGCCTCCCCATGCTCATACAGATGCCCATCCTGATCTGGGTGTACTACGGGATCCGCCACTTCGTCTTCCGGTTCGAGAACGTGGGATTTCTCTACCTCCACAGCCTGGCCGACCCCGATGTGCTGCTCGTGCACGGGGCGCTGCTGCCCGGGCCGCTGCTTCTCCTGTATGGCGTGAGCATGTACGTTTCACAGAAGCTGATCGCCACGCCGGCCGCCACGCCGGAGCAGCAGCAGCAGCAGAAGCTCATGGCCTACATGATGCCCGTGCTCCTCGTTGTCATCCTGAAGGCCCTTCCGGCAGCGTTCATCCTCTACTGGTTCCTGCAGAACCTGTTGATGACCGGCCACCAATACCTCATCATGCGGTCGCGGCGCGTCGCCGAGGCGCCGGCGGCGCCCGGGTCGGACACGCCGGCGCCCAGCGCCGGGCCGCCGGTGGAGGCCATAGAGGAGCTGTCACAAGGAACTCGGCGCCGCAAGAAGAAGAGAAAGCGGAAATAGACCGGCCCTCCCCAGCCTCGGGAATCGAAACTTGCGGAGGCAACCCGATGGAATCTATCGAGCAAACGGGGCGCACTGTTGGTGAAGCCGTCGAAGCTGGTGTCAGGGCTCTCGGCGTTTCCCGCGAGGAAGTCGAAGTCGAAGTGCTGGCCGAGGAAAGCCGGGGGCTTCTGGGCATCCTGGGGAGCTCCGAGGCCCGCGTCCGTGTGACGCTCAAGGCCAGTGTCGCCTCCCGAGCCCTCGAGATACTCAAGCACATCCTCGAGCTGATGGGGATCGAGGCTGATGCGGAGATCACCTCAGACGAACCCGAGGGCGTTTCTATCGAGATCACGGGGAGTCAGGACCTCGGGCTCCTCATCGGCAAGCGCGGCCAGACGCTCGCTGCACTCCAGCTCATCGTTGCCATGATGGCCAACCGGGGCCAGGAGCCGGAGAGACGCAAGCGGATCGTGCTCGACGCCGAGGGCTATCGTGCTCGCCGCGAGCGCACCGTCCACGCCATGGCCCGCAGCGCAGCGGAGCGCGCGAAGCGGAGCGGCCGACCCGTCACCATCGAGTCTCTCACCCCGCGAGAGCGGCGGATCGTGCATCTAGCCCTGGCCGACGAGCCGGGTATCACTACCCGGAGCGAGGGCGAGGATCCCCATCGCGAGATCATTGTCATGCCCCGGCGCCCTCGCGCAGGCAACTGGCGGTAGCTGCCGGTCCGTGCCTGGCGAAGGGCGTGGGCCTCTTCCTCTGTGCGGGGGATGCCCCGCCCCTGTGTCCTCTCTGCCGCGTCAGTGGACGGGAGACCGCGGTCAGATACGGCCCCGCGTGCCTGGCGATGTGCCGGACAAGATGGGCGGAGCAGACCGCGGCCCCAGCCCCGCCGAGCTCTTCGCCGGCCTCCCGGAGAAGCGCGGGACCGCCCTGCCTGGCAGCCCAGGTACACTTCTCTCCCCAGAGTGCCGAAAACATCGGAGGGGAAGCGCACTCGAGGCGCGACTCGCCCGGGGGGAACCAGAATGCGTACCGAGAGCGGCCGGATCGCAGGGCCGGGGAGGCGCACGCGCGGCATGACGCTGGTCGAGCTGCTCGTCACTGTCTGTCTGCTCGCCGCGCTGACCTCCATGGCCCTTGGGGCCAGCGTGGGCCGGGCCATCGCAGCCGCCAAGCGATCCGCGCAGCAACGGAATCTACGCCAGATAGAGGGTGCGCTCGAGCTCTTCCACGCCCGGCAGGCCCGCTATCCCGCTTCCCTGGACGAACTGACCTCCGGCACCGACAAGGCGGATGAGTTCTCGCACGGCGGCGATATGCTGCACCTGGCAGCTCTGCCTCCCAACCCACTCGGCGAATGGGGCTATGACGGCCGGGGCCGCGTGTGGCCCGTCAGCGGCAGAGGGGTCTCAGGATCATCAGGAACCCCGGCGGTCATCACAACGCCCACGCCCTACCACTTCGGCGCGCTATTCGCGCTCGTCCTGTCTTTCGTGGGAAGCCTCGCCGCCAACTTCGCCATTCCCTTGGTCGCCGCCGGCTGGCAGGCCCTGTT
>DAOVEW010000253.1 GCA_030668755.1 Bacillota bacterium
CCGTCAGTGACGACGCGGGAGGTGATGAGGCTGACATAGTCCTCCGGCTCGCGGCTGTGAGACTCGACGACGCGCAGTCCTCGCGCTTGAGCGACGATCGCGGCGTTCACGAGGTTGACGGGCTCGTCGAGGATGGGCGAGAGGAGGCCCTTTAGGAAGGCGCGCGTCAGCAGGCGGCAGTCCTCTTCGCCGAGCTGGCCGGCGTAGACGAGTTCGACGGAGCTGAGCGGGCCTTCCGCCAACTGCCCCTGGAGGCTGCCCATCTTGGCGGCGAGCGGGAGGTAGGGCTCCAAGGCGCGCATGGCCTCGGGGCTGACCGGGATGACGTTGATCGAGCTGCGGGCCGGCCGCCCGTTGAGGACGTCCACCACCTGCTGGGCCACGTCAACCGCGACCTTGATCTGGGCCTCGGCGGTGGAGGCGCCGAGGTGAGGTGTGAGCACGACCTTGTCGAGGCCCAGGAGGGGGCTGTCGGCCGGCGGCTCTTTCTCGAACACGTCGAGGCCGGCGCCGGCGACGCGGCCGTCTCTAATCGCCTCGGCCAGGGCGGCCTCGTCAACCACAGGGCCGCGCGAGCAGTTGATGATTCGCACGCCGGGCTTCACCTTGGCGAGGGTCTGGGCGCCGATGAGGTGCTGGGTGTCCTTGTTGAGAGGGACGTGGATGGTGATGAAGTCGGCGCGCGCTAGCAGCTCCGGCAGATCGACGACCTCGATGCCAAGGCGCTCGGCGCGGTCGGCCGCGATGAAGGGATCGTGGCCGATGACCTTCATGCCGAAGGCGGCCGCGCGGACGGCGACCTCGCTGCCGATCTTGCCGAGGCCCATGATGCCAAGGGTCTTGTTGAGCAGCTCGACTCCGAGGAAGGCGCTGCGCTTCCACTCCCCGGCGGCGACGGAGGCGTTGGCCGCCGGGACGTTGCGCGCGAGCGCGAGCATAAGGGCCATCGTGTGCTCGGCCGCGGCCACGGTATTGCCCTCGGGGGAGTTGCACACGACGATGCCGCGGCGGGTCGCGGCCTCGACGTCTATGTTGTCCACGCCTACGCCGGCGCGGCCGATCGCGACCAGCTTCGGGGCGCCTGCAATGAGGTCGGCAGTGACCTTCGTCGCGCTGCGCACGAGGAGCGCGTCCGCCTCCTCGATCTCCTGCTTCAGCTCGTCGGGCTTGAGCCCTGGCTTCACGACGAGGTCAATCTCAGGCCTCTCGCGCAGGGGCGCGAGCCCCTCCTCGGCCAGTTTGTCGCTAACCAGCACGCGCCATCGCGCTGCCTGCTCGGCCATCACTCAGCTTCCAGCGACTTGACCGCGGCGCTCACGCCGGCGGAGGCATCCACATCGGCCCCCAGCTCCTTCAGCGTCATTCCCAGCGCGCCGAGGGTGGCAACAATATCGGACTCGCCGACAAACCCGAGATGACCGATGCGGAAGATGTCGTTCTTGAGCCGCTGTTGGCCGCCGGCGAGGACGACGCCGTACTTCTCGCGCATGAGGCTGCGGAGGTCGGAGATCTCTACGCCGTCAGGCTTGCAGACGGAGGTGACGGCGTTGCTGGCGTGAGTGGGGTCGGCGAAGAGCTTGAGGCCGAGGGCCTGGGCGCCCGCGCGGACCGCGGCGGCCTGTCGTGCGTGCCGGGTGAAGCTGGCCTGCATACCGCCGGCAAGGAGGATGTCGAGGGCCTTCTGAAGCTGGAAGACCTGCGGCACGGCGGGAGTCCAGGGGGTCTGCCCTCTCTCGAGGTAGTCCTTCGCCTTTCCGAGGTCCCAGTAGAAGCGAGGGATCGCCGCCTTCTCCATCGCCGCCCAGGCGCGGTCGTTCATGGCGATAAACGTGAGGCCGGGCGGGATCATGAATGCCTTCTGGGAACCCGCCACCACCAGGTCGAGGCCCCACTTGTCGGTCTGGCAGTCTATGGCGACAAGAGAGCTGATCCCGTCTACGAGAAGCAGGGCTCCGTGCTCACGGACGATGGGGCCGATGGCCGCGAGGTCGTTGGTGACGCCGGTCGAGGTTTCGTTGTGGGTGACGAGGACGGCCTTGATCTTCTTATCCTTGTCGGCCGCCAATCGCTCGCGTATCTTCTCGGGATCGGCCGCGGCGCCCCATTCGAAGTTGAGGGGCTCGACTTTCGCGCCGAAGGCCTCTGCAATGCTGGCAAACCGGTCGCCGAAGACGCCGATGCTGACCGAGAGGACCGAGTCTCCGGGGGAGAGCATGTTCACGACGGCCGCCTCGAGGCCGCCGGTGCCGGATCCGGTGAGGATGAAGACATCTTGCTCGGTCTGGAAGACCTTCTTGAGGCCTTCCGTACAGGCGGCGAGGGCCTCCGCGAACTCCGGTCCGCGATGGTTGATCATTTCGCCGGCGCCGGCCAGCAGAACGGACTGGGGAACAGGGGTCGGGCCGGGAATCATCAGGAGTTGCTTCTGGTTCAAGGGTGCTACCTCCTAGCCAAGGGGTCCTGGAGACAGTGCAGGTGCCCCATTATGCCGGAAGGCCTCGTGCCTTGTCAACGCACACCCAGCTCTGTTAGTTGAAGCGGTTCATCGCTTCGTCGAGGCCATAGTAGACCCAGGCCTCGGCGGCCTGGGCGGCGCGCGGTATGAGGTCCTTGACCGTGGGCCGGTCGGACCGGCGGAAGGGGGAGAGGACGTAGCTCATCATGTCGATGCCCTCAGGCGGCTGTCCGACGCCGAGGCGGAGGCGGGGGAATTGCCGACTCCGCAGGTGGTCGATGACAGACTGGAGGCCTTTGTGGCCGCCCGCGCTGCCGGAGCGGCGGAGGCGAAGCTTGCCGAGGTCGAGATTGACGTCGTCGCAGATGACCAGCAGATCCTCGAAGGGGCAGTCGAAGTGCCGCGCGAGGGCCGCGACGCAAGCGCCGCTGCGATTCATGAAGGTCTGGGGCCGGACGAGGAGGACATGCTCTCTGCCGATGCGGCCCTCCGCCTGGGTGGACTGGAAGCGGCCTCGGCGGAAGCGGATGTCGCGGTGGCGGGCGAGTGCGGCGACGACCATGAAGCCGAGGTTGTGTCGTGTCCTGCGGTACGTGAAGCCCGGGTTGCCGAGGCCGACGATGATCTTCATGGCGGGGATTGGATTCGGCGGCAGATAGCGTATGACCTGCGCGGCGGCAGCAGTCGTGAAGAGGGCCCCCGGCGCGACTCGAACGCGCGACACGGGCCTTAGGAGGGCCCTGCTCTATCCACCTGAGCTACGGGGGCGCTGCGAACTCCAGATTGGCATTTCGAGTCTAACAGCACGGGTGCTCCGCGTCAAGCAAGGCAGGATGGTGAGCGGCCACGACGAAAGCAGACGAGTGAAAGAGATCGAGGGCAAAGATGGCACGCATCGATCTGGGCGACGATGACTCCGAGGACGCGCTGAAGGATGCGCTGAGGCAAATCGAGCGTCAGCAGCGGGGGGCAGAGGCGCCCGAGCCGACCGAAGAAGAGCGGGAAGCGAAGCGCAAGTTCGAGGAGCGGCAAGAAGCCGAGCACGAGACGGCCCGCGGAGAGATCGAGGGCGCAG
>DAOVEW010000053.1 GCA_030668755.1 Bacillota bacterium
GCTCCCGCTTCGACCCTAAGGTGGTGGCGGCGCTCACCGATGTTCTGCGCCGGTCCGGGGAAGTGGACGAGGTCGCCAGCGGCCGCGTCGAGTGCGCCGTGCGTTGAGCCGGTCGTCACTGCTGGGCAGTATCCCCGGCCACGCGGCTTAACTCGACTCCCCCGCGCGCAAGCAGGTTGCCCCCGTATCCTGCCGAACACAGATGCCGCGCGTCGGCCCCCCCTTGGCGCTGGAGGCGCCGGCGGACGCGATCTCATATGTGGAGCGTGGGATGAAGCCGCGCGTCTTGGTGGTCGGCAGCATCAACATGGACCTGATCGTGCGCTGTCGGCGGGTGCCGAAGCGGGGTGAGACCGCGCACGGAGAGGGGCTTCGGACGGCAGCGGGCGGCAAGGGGGCAAACCAAGCAGTCGCGTGCAGTCGCCTGGGAGCGAGCACGACGATGGTGGGGAGGGTGGGGGAGGACGAGTTCGGCCCTCGGCTTCGGGCGGGGCTGGAGGGGGAGGGTGTGAACGTGGAACACGTTCGCATCGCCCCGGAGGCATCGAGCGGCGCGGCGCTGATCCTGCTGGAGGAGGGAGGGGAGAACCGGATCGTGGTGATGGGCGGGGCCAATGCGCGGGTGTCGGCGGACGATGTCGCGGCCGCCAAGAGCTTGCTGCGGGAGTCGGACACGGTTGTGATGCCGCTGGAGGTGCCGCTGGAGGTCGTGCGGGCGGTCGCGGTCGAGGCGCGCGCGCTGGGGGTTCGCTCGGTCCTGGACGCCGGGGCGGCGGGGCAGGATGCTGTGGAGATGGGGCTGCCGGGGCTGGTGGACGTGCTGTCCCCAAACGAGACGGAAGCAGAGGTCCTGACGGGGCGCCCGGTGACGGACCTGGAGAGCGCCGCGGGGGCCGCGCGGCGACTGAGGGAGATGGGCGCCAGAGAGGTTGTGGTGAAGCTCGGCGACCAGGGGGCGTATTGGCTGGGAGAGGCCGGGGAGCAGCATGTGCCCGCCTTCCCCATCGAGCCCATAGACACCACGGCCGCGGGCGACGCATTCACCGGGTGTCTGGCCGTGAGCCTTGTCGAGGGGGTGCCCATGCCGCACGCGATTCGCCGTGCGAACGCGGCGGGAGCGCTGGCGTGTCTGTGTCTGGGGGCCCAGCCGTCTATGCCAACGGCAGAGGCCGTGGCGGAGTTCCTGAGGGAGCGGGGCAGCGCGGCGTAACTGCGTCCGCGGGCCCGCGGCTATTCGTCGGGACTCAATGGAGGCGCATTGCCCATATAAGCGAGGAGGTTTTCAGTAGGGACGGCAAGAAACTGGCCGTAGGCGCATCGCAGCAGGGACAGCAGCAGACATCGCAGGAGGCACCCGATGGGTGAAGGCAAACAGGAGTAGCTGAGCCTGGGGTTCGACGCTCGGGTGCGGGTGGAGTTCCGGGGCAGCAAGATCATCTCCGACGGCGGATTGCTGGCATACCGCGAACTGGACGAGAAGCTCGAGCTGACGGCGATGGCCGGTCAGTTTCTGACCGAGCAACGGAGGGGATGCAACATCTAGCAGGAGTTGGTGCCGTTGCTGCGGCAGTCGGTGTACAGCCGCCTGGCCGGCTGCCCGGACACCAATGATGCTGACCGCCTGGCTCCAGACCCGGCGATGCGCTTGTCGTGCCACGCGTTCCAGCACAATGCGGTGAGGCTTGCCCTGTTCGTCGTCGCCTACAACGTGGGTAACTTCCTCCTGCGGCTGGCGCTGCCGAAGGACATGGCACGTTGGAGCCTGACGACTGGCCACAGCACCTGTCGCTCTCGGCTTCCGCGGCCAGATGTGCAGGTTCCCCGACCTTGGATGGCAAAGTGTGGCTGCGAATGGCTGAGCGTTCAACCAACGATAGGAGTGCCCAGTCTGATATGGGTAATCCCGACCGATGACTTTACGGGAGCGGAGTCCGGGTTTCTGGTTAGGGACTGCTATATGTGCCTTGCTCGCATGTGGGCTGGTTGTCCTTCTGCTGAGCTTTGTGCGGGGTAATGACAGTGATCAGTACTCCGGCGCGCGGGAGGACGGGCCTTGCCTATTGTTGTGTGTGTCGTGGGACCGCGAGGGCGGCCGTCATCTCACGGTGATGCGGGCCGATGGCAGCCTCCGCAAAGCCATCCCAGGGAGCCAAGGGTGTGGCGGCGGTGTGTGGGATGCTGCTGGCCGTAGCATTGCCTATGTCACGGGCGAACGCCTCCATCTGTACCGTCTCGCAAGTCCAGCACCTGTTGCCGTAGATACTGACGGCAAGCTGGTCGGCAGCTTCTCCTGGTTTCCGGACAGCAGGAGGATCGCTTTCTGCTGGGGACGGCGTCATGCCACGAAGTACTACATAGCCACTAATGGACTGTCGGTTGTGGACACGGAGACGCGGACAGTAGAGGACTTGGTGGTGACCGAATCAGTCATCACTGCGCCAGCACTTAGCCCTGATGGCCGGCGCATAGCATTCGGCGACGATACGCGGGCGCTGGCAGTCATCGATTTGGCGAAGCATCGGATGACGCGAGAACTCGTTGCCTTAGACGGCCGCCATCGGGTGGGGGGAATATCCTGGTCTCCTGACGGACGGTTCGTGGCCTTTGTACCGCACGGTATCTTCTTTGATTTGCTGCCCAGTTCCATATGGGTGTATGACACGCTTGAGCGAAGCGCCGAAAGGCTTTTCGAGGGGTCCCGAGAGTGGGACGCGGGAAGCTTGGTGTGGCACCCCAGTGCATCCGAACTCGCGTTTACATGGACCGAAGGAGGCTTTGAGAACTTGAAGGAGACGCACCTCTGCATAGCGCGGCCCACAGGGTCAACATGGAGCGTTTCCGAAGCACTCGCAGTAGACGGACTCTTGACCCTAGGTGGATGGTCGGATGACGGTCAATCATTCGCTTATTCAATCGCACGTGGGGGTTGCAGCCACATCTACGTATGTGCTGCCGATCTCTCGCAACCCCGTGCCATCTCCCCTCCTGACGCATGGGACTACGGGCCAGCGTGGCAGCCCGAGAGGCAACTAAGCGGCGTGCGATGACGACGCGATGGGCCGACTTTGTGCGCTATCATCAGATCGCTAAGTGCTTCCACGAGCAGGCGACGACCGGGGGCTTGTCCTGTTGGCAGGAGGAGCTGGAGGTGACGCGCTCGGTGAATCCGTTGCTTCAGACCACCAGCAACAATTACGATGCCGCAGGGAGGCAGGTGGGGGTGCAGAAGCTGCTGGGGGACTGGACGACCACCGTCTACGACGCGGCGGGCATCCGCCCTGGAGGCGGAGGGGGGGAGGGCGGCAGACGGCGCTTGTGGGCAGTAGCCCGCATGAGGCTGCGGACGCGGCGCACATCCTCCCGCTGGTGCCCGAGGGCCACAACGTCGCGCTCCGAGAGGCGGCGGTCCACGAGCAAGTGCAGCAGCTCGTCGGCCGTCTGGTAGCTGAGGCCCAGCTCACCTTCGTCGGTCTGGCCGGGCCAGAGGTCGGCGGTTGGCGGTTTCGCGATAATGTCCGCGGGGATGCCGAGGGCCCGCGCCAGCATGCGGACCTGTGTCTTGTAGAGGCTGCCGAGCGGTGCGAGGTCGCAGGCCATGTCGCCCCACAAGGTCGTGTAGCCGAGCAGGCGCTCGGTGCGGTTGCCGGTGCCGAGCACGAGGGCGTGGCGCGCCTTGGCCTGGTCGTAGAGAACGCTCATGCGCTCTCGTGCGACCTTGTTTCCGACGCGGAGAGGGGTCGCCTCGCCGACTGCCTGGAAGTACGCATCCACCTGCGGGGTGACGTCGAGGACGGCGGCGTCGAGCTTCAGCTCGTCTGCGACTAGCTGTGCGTCCCGCTGGCTGGCGGGGCTGCTGGCACGGTAGGGGAGGATGAGCGGCCAAACGCGCTCGGGTCCGAGCGCGTCCGCGGCCAGATGCGCGGCTGCGGCTGAATCGAGGCCGCCCGAGAGCCCAAGCACGACCCCGCAGGCGCCGGCCCGCGTGAGATAGCGGGAGATGAAAGCGGTCAGGTCGGCCGCCACCTTCTCTGTGGCGATTGTCAGGTTAGGTCGCATGTCCTCTCGCCCGGGTCTGGTTGAGAGTCAGAGCACCGGCAGGCAGCGCTCCAGCTCATAGGTTGTGACCTGCGCGCGATAGTCCTGCCACTCGATCTTCTTGTTGTCGATGTTGAAGGCTCCGGCCGCATGGCCCTCTTGCCGAGCGCGGCCCTCCGGGTGCTTCCAGGGCAGCAGCCATCGGCATCTCGGCTCCGCGCCGATGGCCCTGCTACAACGCCAGCGCTCTGGCGAGGTCGTAGAGGTCCTGGTCGAAGGGCTTCTTCTTCTCCCAGGTGTCCCGGAGGGGGGTGCGCACGATTCTGTTGTCCACCCGGCCCACCATCTTGTCGGCGTCGCCCTCGACCAGGGCCCGCACCGCCGCCGCGCCCAGCTCGCTGGCAAGTATCCTGTCCTGAGCCGTCGGGTTGCCGCCGCGCTGGATGTGCCCCAGGATCGTCGCGCGAGACTCGATGGGGCCGAGCTGGCGCACCTTGCGCGCGAGCTCCAGCGCTCCGCCTTCTTCGTCGCCCTCGGCCACCACGATGATGCTGCTGGTCTTCCCCTGCTCGACGCCGGCCATAATCGTGTCGTATATCTGCTGAGTGTCGGCCTCGAGCTCCGGGACGAGGATCATCTCGGCGCCGCCGGCCGCGCCGACCATCAACGCGATGAAGCCGGCCTGGCGGCCCATCACCTCCACAAAGAAGAGGCGGTCGTGGCTGGTCGCCGTGTCGCGTATTCGGTCTATGGCGTCGAGCGCCGCGTTGACTGCGCTGTCGAAACCGATGGTCGCGTCGGTGCCGTAGACGTCGTTGTCGATGGTGGCGGGAATGCCGATGATGGGGACCTTGTGCTCCTCCCACAATGCATGGGCGCCGCGGAAGGTGCCGTCGCCGCCGATTGCAATGAGCCCCTCGATTCCGGCGTCGGCGAGCTTCCGCGCGCCGGCCGCACGGCCCTCGGGGCGGTAGAAGTCGTCGCAGCGGCCGGTCTTGAGGATGGTGCCGCCGAACTGGATGATGTTGGACACGGACGCGTGGTCCATCGCGACGAATTCGCCGGCGAGCAGACCGACATAGCCGCGATGGATCCCGATCACGCGCAGGCCTTCGCGCAGGGCCGTGCGCACTACTGCCCGCAGACAGGCATTCATGCCGGCCGCGTCGCCGCCGCTTGTGAAGACCCCGATAGTCTGCATCGGCCTCCGATCCTAGTACGTTATCAGCAGGTAGATGGCCAGGCCAAAGGGCCCCAGGCCCAGGACGACAAGCCCCCAGAAGAAGGCCGCCTCTCTTCGGGTTTCCGCGTCCTGGTAGCTCCATCCTGCCGCCAGGAGGCTGGCGCAGAGCCAGATGTACCCGACGAGGTCGCCTCGGAACACTGCGACCACGGCAAGAAAGAGGGCGGCGATGCCGAATGCGGCGAGGAGCAGATAGAAGTTGCGGCCGCGGTACCAGACCGGGCCGGGGCCAAGAAGGACCGCGAGCGGACCGGCGCGGCCGCGCAGCAGGGTGCCGGCGGACTGGCGGACGACCGTCTCCTCTATGCGGGCGCGCTGGGTCCTGGCATGCGCCACCGCTCCGGGCGGCGCGCCCCCTCCCGCGGCCGCGTCGGTGGCGCGCTGCGCAACGGCCACCGCTTCGACCAAGTCGCCTCTCACCCGCAGGATCTCCGAGAGCATGCTGAGGGCCGGCACATTGTCGGGCTCTCGGGCGAGGACCTCTTGCACCAGTCGCTCGGCCTCGGCGATCCGGCCTCGGTGCTGTGCGAGGTGGGCCCGCCGGAGCGCCAACTGCGTCTCGCGGTTGCTGTCCTTGGGTGGGGCAGGCGCGCGGGGCTGGACAGGCCGGCCTTCAGGCTGAAGCTCGGCTCCACAGGCCCAGCAGAACTGGTCGTCCTCCTGGACGAATGCACCGCAGACGCTGCACCGGCGAAGTGAACTCATTGCTTTCCCCAGCAGGGCGCGCGTCGCGCCGACGCGAGTGCCGTGGTCTCCGCGCAGACCGGCTGCGCCGGGTCGCGGGTGAGCGCCGGCGGCAGCGGGTGCGAGAGCACTGCTCGCTGCCTCGCGGGACCTCCATGATGGTCAGTATCTTTTTCGCCAGAGCGGGCGGTTTCCTGCCTCCGGCGCGTAGTATGGCAGAGGACCGTGACCGTTGGGCGGAGAAGGAGAAGCAAACGCGGCGGCCGGAGGGGAGGGGGTTGGCGGGCACCTTGACGCGGTCCGCTCCTTGCCTCCGCGAGACCGACTCGGTGTGTCCGATAGCATGAGAGCGCAGACGAGAAGACGCCGTCACCTCAATGGGGTGTGGCGGCCGTCTCGGGTGCTGTCGCGGGCGGTGGCGCTGCTCGTGTGCGCCGCCGCGATGCCGTCAATGCCGGGCGCGGCCGCCGTGCTCGATCCGAGGGCAGTCCGGTCGGAGACGCTGCACAACGGCCTGCGGCTGGTGGTCTGCGAAGACCCGGCGGCGACGGTGGTGGCTGTCAACGTCATCGTGAAGGTGGGGTCGGCTGATGATCCTCCCGATCGGCCAGGCACTGCACACCTCCTCGAACACGTGCTGTGGGCCAGCGGAGGAAAGAACGATCCGCGGTTGCGGGTCGAGCGAATCGGCGGCGTGATGAATGCGGGCACTCTGCGGGACTTCACCCGGTTCTACGCGTGCGTCCCCAGGGGAGAGTTGGAGCTGGCGGTACGGGCCCTGGGCGATGTGGTGTTGAGAGGGGAGTTCGACGAGGCAACCGTTACGCGCGAGCAGGGGGTGGTCTTGCGGGAGGGTGTCGCGCGGAGCGA
>DAOVEW010000177.1 GCA_030668755.1 Bacillota bacterium
GAACGCCATCCGCTGGTGGAACGCCTCCATCGACATCGCCCGACATACCCAGGAATCGGCCCAGACAATGATAGGCCTCCTGGTCGGCGCGGCACTTCACGGTATCGCCGGTGTTCCAGTCTGGCAGTGGCATCACGACGAACGCACTGGCATCCCCGACGGGCCGCTCTTCGGCGGCCGTATCTTCTACGGCCCCCAGCACGCCTTCTACGCCGGCCACGTCGGCGAGGCCGCCGATGCCGAGCTCCGCGATGGCATCATCGCCGCCAAGGTCCGTTCTCGGCTGACCAGGGAATACACGGGCAACACTGGCTTCTTCGCACCGTACCTGGAGGCCAATCGCCTCCTCGCCTCGGGCCTGCTCGTCGCGGCGGCCCTGTTGCTCATATTGGTCCTCGTCGTCCTCACAGGCACCTGGCGGCGACGGAGCGCCGACGAAGCGACCGGCCTGCATCCCGCCTGGCAAATCGTCCTTTCAGTGCTCGTGCTCCTCCCCGTCGCAGTTGCCGTGAAGATGGCGACACAGATTCCCGTCGAGCAGGTATACGACTTTCCAGCATCACAACTCAGGCCTCTGCTGGGTGGCGTCGTGCTCTCTCTCTGCGCGGCAGCTCTCATCCCGCTCGCCGCGGCCGTCTTCAGCCGGCGCCCCCTGGCCCGCTTTCGCACCGCCTGGCGCGGCAACCTCCGGAGCGTCCTTCCCATCAGCCTCGCCCTCGGCGCGGTCCTCTACCTTGGCATCGGCCTCTCCGCCGTGACCATGAGGGCCCGCTGGGCGCGCGACGTGACCAAGCCTGGCGTCACTGAGATGTCCTGGCTCATCGACCAGCTCGGCCCCGAATGGCACAACCCCACCATCCCCCCCGACGCCTGGCGTGCCGACTATCCACCCGAGTCGCCGTCGGAACATCCCTAAACACAAGGGACGCCCTCCCGGGCGTCCCTCTCCACTGACCTCTTCTGACGGCCCGCCTACCTACCGCGCCCCCGTCCCCTCCTGTGCCGATGTTTCTCTCCCTTGCTCAGCCCCGGCGGATGATACGGATCGCCGTGCTTCGCCCAGCCGGTCTTTCGGCCGCGGTCCCATCCCGGCGGCCGGTAGTGCGGGTCCTCACCCAGCCCCACGAAGATCCCGGCTCGCTCGAAGTACCCATACTGGTCCCGATGCCGCTCGTACTCCCTCGCCCGCAGCAGCATCGCATCTACCATCGCGGTGCAGCCGACCCCCTTCACCCGCCTGACCTTAAGTGGATTCACCGAGTCGCTCGGCACCAGCGCCCGCAGCCGCACCCGCCCGCTGTCGAACAGGTCCTCGTACTGCCAGACTGCCTCGACTCTCTCCACCTGCTCCTTCGGCCCGGCCACCTGCATCATGCCGATATAGGCCTTCTCCCCGACGCTCAGATACGGCACCACCTTCGTCGCGCCGCTCGGCGTGCCGCCCTCGTTCTTGAACACCGAGTTGATGAAGCCATTGATCTGCGGCGCGAACTCCTTCGTCGCCACCGCGATCGCCGCGCCCTTCAGCACATCCCCCGCGTTCCACGAGCGCGACGCCGGCACCAGATACGCGTTGCGGCTCAGCGCAATATCCACCAGCGCGCTGACCCCGAGCCCTCTCACCCGGCTCGCCTTCAGCGGGTTCACCGAGTCCACCGGCATCAGCAGCTTGATCCGGTACTGCTTATTGCTCCACGCGGTCTCGAGCTGCAGCACGGCCTTCGTCTTGTCCACCAGCTCCTTCGACCCGGCCACCTGCACCGCCCCCGCGTACCCCTTCTCGCCGACGCTTACCACCGGAACGACCTTCGTCGCCGTCCCTGGCGCCACGTTTCGGTTGCCGGTCAGCGTATTCAGCGCCTTGTCTGCCGGCCCGGAGATCGCGTTGACTACGGCCCCCACAGTCACCGTCTTCAACACCGCCTCACCCAGGCTGATCGCCAGTGCCGGCACCGCGGCCAGACAGACCGCCAGCGCCACCAACATCGCCGTCTTGCGAGTCATGTCAGATCCCTCCCCTGTCCCGGACTTCGTTCTCCGCCGTCTCACGTTTCTCTATCGCTAATATACCACAGGCCCCCCGGAATCAACCGGCCTCCGCTGCACTCCACCCCTTGCCCTCCTGTAGAGCACGCACACCGACCCCCGCCACCCTTACTCTACCTCACACCAACCATACAAGGAGCCCCTAGGCCCGGCCGAGCCGGGCCGGGGTGGCGGCCCGAAGGGCCTAGCCACTTGCCTCCTGCCCCTGTACGGCCGCCATGCGCAGCATCCCCGCCGGGCCTTCTGAACGGGAGGGGGAGGAATCGGAAGGGGGAGGGTGTCCCTCCCCCTCCGAGCTGCACCCAACGTATCGCCTCGCAACCACGAGTAGGGCGGCGACACCCATCGCTGCCCCCTCCCTCCTTGCCCGTTGGGCAGGACCCCAGGTGGGTGATGAGGAACGGAAGAGGCACGGGGCGAGTGGGGGATGGCGGTGTGATGTCCGTCGTCACCGCTTCGCCCCTGGATTGTTGATGTGCGACCGCGCTGTTTCGGAGGGGATGCACCATGAGGCTGCGACACCTGGAGATCGAGGGGTACCGGTCCATCGACCATGTCTCGTTTCCCATTCGAGAGGACATCACGGCAATCGTCGGGCCCAACGAGAGCGGCAAGAGCAACATCCTGCAGGCCATTGAGATGTTCGGGGCCGGGCGCGCGTTCCAGCCGGAGGATCACGCACAGCCGCGGGCCATGAGCGAGGAACGGTGGCCGGAACCGAGCGTCGCGGCGACCTTCAGCGAGCTGTCGGAGAAGGAGCAGGAGGCGCTGCAGGGGCTGCTGGTGGGGATGCTGCCGGGTGACGCCGCAGTGCACGAGGACGCCGGGCGGGCAGCGCAAGAGAGGGCGCAGAAGCAGTCGGAGCTTCAGGCTGCCACCGCGCGCATCGAGCGGCTGGAGCGCGATCTCGTGGAGTTGAATCCGGACCTTGAGGGTGCCCTGTTGGCGGGGCGACAGCGGTCGGAGGACTTCGCGCGTGCGGAGTACGTGCAGAAGCGAGCGTCCGAGCAGTATCAGATCGAGCCGACGGCGGAGAAAGACGAGTCCTTTCGCCGCGCCACCGCGGGCCTGCACAACGCGCAGCACGCAAAGGAGCTCGCCGAGGATCAGGTGAACCGCCTGCTGGAGCACCAGGCGAGGATCGAGGAAGAGATCGAGAGCCTCAAAGAGGGCGCCCAGCAACTGCGCGATGAGCTGCGGGAGATGGGCGGCGAAGGCGCTGGGCCCTCCGCGGCGGAGCAGGACGAAGGCGCGGCCCCGGCTGTACACCACGATGGCGAGATCGTGGTTCGACGGGTGGGTGGGCCGGAGGGCCGGTACGAGGTGGTGGTGGGAGCGCGGACGTACGCGATGGAGAGAGAGAAGACGGCGCGGCTGCGGGAGCTGCTGCCGCGGGTCGTGATGATCGGCAGCCAGGATGTGCTGGAGCACCGGGTCCCGCTCAGCGACATGGCGGGGCCCGAGGGCGGCAACCGCGCGATGGAGGGACTGCTCAGGCTGGGAGGGATCGACAGTGTGCAGATGCTGGCGGATCCGGGGCGGCGGCCCGAGCTGCTGGAGCGCGCGGCGGAGCGGGTTGGCCACTACATCCGCGAACGGTGGATGCAGGATCGCACCGTGGGGATCAGGCTGGACTCGGACGGGCAGACGCTTCAGGTGAGCTTCAAGGATGCCACCGGTGCCGTGGTCCCGCCGGAGAGGCGCAGCCCGGGTTTCCTCGAGCACGTGTCCCTCCATCTGGTCCTGGAGGCCGGCCTGCGGTCCGATGAGCTGAGCGGGTGCATCATCCTGGTGGACGAGCTGGGCACAAAGCTCCACCCGGAGGGGCAGAGGGATTTCCTTCGCATGCTCCAGGATCTGGCCCGCGACAACCAGGTCCTGTATACCACTCACTCGCCGTTCATGGTAGACCGAAACCGTGCGAACAGCGTGCTGCTTGTCGAGAAGGATGAGGCGCGCCGGACTATGGTGGATGCCGATCGGTGTGGGCAAGGCTGGGCCCCCCTCCGGTCCGTGCTGGGACTGGCCTTCGCCGACGCGCTGGTGCTGGGCGATAGAAACGTGCTGGTCGCGGGCCTGGCCGAGCAGTGTCTGCTCACGGCCTTTGCGCGGGCATTTGCGCGGCTGGGGCTCGTGCACCTGGACTTGAACGACACCAGCTTCATTCCCGTCGGCGGAGCCTGTGGCATTGCGTCGGCGATGGAGTTCGTCGAGGGAGATGACAAACTCGGGTGCGTGGTGGTCCTGGACAGCGATCAGGAGGGCTACCGCTCTCGCACCCGGCTCTCGGCGGCGGGAGTGC
>DAOVEW010000347.1 GCA_030668755.1 Bacillota bacterium
GACTGGAGCTCGATAATGATCTGCTGAGGCTTCCGGTCGAGGAGCTTCAGCAGCTCGATGAACTCGTTGATTCCCTCTTCCGTCCCGCGGATGAGCAGTGCATTGAGGTACGGCACTGCGATGGGCGCCTCCACACCGTCCGGAAGCCAGTCGGCGAACACGCTGCCGCCGCCGCCGATACCACCACCGCCACCGCCACCACTAAAGCCACCGCCGAGGCCGCCGCCGCCACCGCCGCCGCCGCCTCGACCGCCGCCACCGCCGCCCATGGCTCCCAGTTCACCCAAACCGCCGCCGACTCCACGCCCAGCGCCAACGCCGGGCTGTCTGACCCCTACGGAGCCAACATCGCCGAAGTATGAGTCCGACACATACGGCATCGGCCCCGGATTTTCCGCGCCTCCAAACAAATAGGAAATGTACTGCGGAGGCATGAAGTCCAATGTGTACATGTGGTGGACTTTGTTCCCTTTGTCAGCCGCCTTAGGGAGCGAGGCCGCTTCCGGACGCGGCGTCGCGCGCTCGCGAGTAGACACGAAGTACGTGCCGTTCTCGTCGCGCCACCAGTGGAACCCCTTCGCCTGGCAGATGATGTCGAGGACGCGCTCCACCGACACGTTGTCGCTGTGCACCGTGATGTGCCCGCAGACCCCCTCGTCCAGAACGATGTTGCAGCCGGCGGACGTCACAATGGTCTGGATGACGTCATCAATACTCGCGTTCCGCACGTGGATCGAGATCAACTCGCGCGCGGAATCGTCCTCTTGTCCCATTGCCGCGGCGCCGGGCGCCCAGAGCCCGATCACCAGACTGCACAGCATCAATGCGACGATAGCTCGCATCATCACTTCCCTCCCAGTCAACGCACTCGCTCCACGAAACGGTGCCACAGGGGGTAAGGTGACTACTGCTCGCCCCTGCGGACGGCCTTCCCGTGCCCAATCCCCACTTCAGCGCATCCGAGCAACCGCGCTCGGCATGCTCCTCCAGCCCCGACCACACGCCTGGCCATCTGAGCGCCGTATTCTACCACACAATTCGCGGGCCGTTAACCCCGCCTCCTGCAAAACACGCTGCAACGATCCTTCTCAGCAGCCTGTTTCGCCCTGTGGCCTACAGCAGCGTGGGTCGCTCAAGTGCCCGACTTCACTTACCTGCCACGGCCGCCACCACCGCGGCTGCCGCCGCCGCCACCGCTGCTGCCGCCGCCACCGCCACGGCTTCCACCGCTGCTGCCGCCACCGCCACGGCTCCCGCCGCCGCCGCCTATTCCACCGCCGCCCAATCCGCCGCCGCCTATTCCACCGCCGCCTATTCCGCCCCCGCCTATTCCACCGCCGCCTATTCCACCGCCGCCCAATCCGCCGCCGGCACCCATGCCAGCGCCACCGACGCCGCCCTCGATCGCCACCGGGATTATGGACGAGCCGGCGTCAGTTCCACCAAACCAACTCGACACCTGACGACAGTCGAGGTATTGCAGTTCGTACCGGCCGCCTGGCCCAATCCAGTAGATCTTCTGCCGAGACGCGAGGGTGCTCTCCGTCGGAATGGGCATCGGCTCCACCGGTCTACCTTCCTCGCGGCGGGTGATGTAGTAGACGTTCCCGGCCTCTTTCCGATACGTGAGCTCGTGCATCTCCAGAATAGCCCGCAGCGCTTGCGTGAAGGTGACGTTGTTGAGCGTCAAAGTGACCCGGCCGGACACCCCTGGCGCAAGCGTATAGCTATACGGAGTGGCCCGAAAGATGAGCGCAAGCGCGTCCTCTAGAGTGGCGTCCCGCAGGTCGAGCGTGATGAGCCGCTCCTCTCCCTGCGCCCATGCCCGGTCACTGACCACCAGGCTGCCGGTCAGCACAGCCGCGAGAGCTGCCACCAGCAGCACCAGCCTTGTCCTATTGCCAGTCATGTCGAGTCACCTCCCGCCCGGACGCGTGCGGACCTGCTTGGCTCGCTCGCGCGGGCTCCTGTTCTCCTGCGTGTCGTAGTCTTAGACTACGGCAGTCACAGATTCGTTCCAGCGCTTCGACACCCGATGTCATCACGGCGCGGCAGGCGGCATCCCGGGCATCCCAGAGACGCGGCCGCCGAACCCGCTCGGCCCCAGGCCTCTCAGTGGCACGGCCCAGCGCCGGCCGTCTGCGTCAACAAGATATACCGAGTCCCGAGCGATGGCCGTGATGCGAACGCCATCCACGACGTCGCCGGGCTTGACGATGAAGGTCTGGTCCTCTTCCTCAAGGATGGCGTACGCCTGGTCGTCGAACAGCAGGCCCGCCACTCTGCGTCCTGCGATCCGCGGCGCGTCCGAAGGCCCGCCCGGCCTCAGCCCTCCGGGCTCCAGGCCCACCGGGGGCAGGCTAATCAAGAGCTCCGGCGGCGTCGGCCTCGGCGGAGGCTCGAAGGTCAAGAAGGGGTCCGGACGAGTCGGCTCCACGGGGCCGCTGCCCATCTCGACGACGCCCAACATCACCTTCGCCTCGCCGGCTGCGGCAGCCACTTGCGCCTCGCCCGCCGCAGGAACCGCGGGCTGTTCCGCGCCCTGCGGCTCTTCCGGCGTCGCCGTCGTAAAGGAGCCGGCCCCGGCCTCTGTTCCGGTCGGCTTGCGGCCGCGCAGGAAGAAGAGGATCACGACGATGGCAACAACCGCAACCCCGGCTGCGATCAGGATCTTCTTTCGGTCGGCCGGACTCATCGCACACTCCCCAAGAAGGGTCGCTCTTCAGTCTGGTTCCTCGTCCTCGCCAACATCACCTGGCGGCACCCTCCAGAATGCACGGGCTCATGCCCCTGTCACCATCTGCCTCTGCCGGCTCGGTCTCGCCCGGTCATCCCCCTGCCGCGTCCTCCTCTACCCCTGGCGCCGCCACGGGCCTG
>DAOVEW010000327.1 GCA_030668755.1 Bacillota bacterium
TGGCAATGTCCCATCGGTTATCAGCAATCATCAGAAGGTGGATGAGCAACTCCCAACGGAGGTGCAAACATGGAGTTTGGCATTATCGGCCTGGGTCGTATGGGTCGCAGCCTGACCCGTCAGGCCATCGACAAGGGACACCGCGTCGTCGGCTACAACCGGACCCAGCGCGTGACGGACGAGCTGGCGCGTGATGGGATTGACCCTGCCACGTCAATCGAGGAGCTAGTGTCAAAACTGAGGACACCGCGGATCATCTTCATTTACCTGCCCCACGGCGAACCGACGGAAAGGGCCTGTCAGACACTGCAGCCGATGCTTGCGGCGGGCGACATCGTCGCCGACGGCGGCAACTCGCACTGGTCCGATTCGCAACGCAGGCACGCGTTCTTTGCCGAAGCCGCTGTTCGTTTTCTCGATATCGGCACCAGCGGCGGCATCAGCGGCGCCCGTCACGGCGCCTGCTTCATGGCCGGCGGCGACCGCGAAGCCTACCAAGTCGTCGCTCCCATCCTCAAAGACCTAGCTGTCGACGACGAGGGCGCTCTCTTCGTCGGTGCGCCTGGCTCCGGCCATTTCGCGAAGCTGATCCACAATGCCATCGAGTTCGGCATGTTGCAGGCCATCGGCGAAGGCGTCGAGCTCCTCAAGCGCTCCGGATACGAGCTCGACCTCGTCGCCCTGTTCAACAACTGGATGCATGGCTCCGTCATCCGCAGCTGGCTCACCGAGCTGATGGGCAAGGCACTGGCTGAGCACCCGGACTTCGGCGAGCTCTCGACTTATGTCGAGGACACCGGCGAGGTGAAGTGGGTGCTGGACTGGGCGCTCGAGCAGGACATCCCCACGCCGGCCGTCAGCGTCGCCCAGACGGCCCTGATGCAGTACCGCGACCTGGATTCCCCTACCGCCAAGGCCGTGGCGCTCCTCCGCAATCAGTTCGGCGGACACCCGCTGCACCCTGCTTCGGAGCGCGAGCGCCGATGAGCGGCACCAGCCTATCGAATCGTGCGGCACATGGCTAGCCAACTGACTGACGCCGGACTCTGCCCACCCATCGCTGACTACGGGCTGATCAGCGACATGCACTCCTGTGCCCTCGTCTCCAGAGCGGGCTCGGTCGACTGGTGCTGCTTCCCCCACTTCGATAGCGCCGCCGTTTTCGGCCGCATCCTCGACTGGCGCAAGGGCGGCTATTTCCGCGTCGCGCCTCGCGGGGTCCGGTCGGTGAGCCGACGCTACCTACCGGGAACCAACGTCCTGGAGACCACCTTCCAGACAGACACGGGGGTGGCAACACTAACGGACTTCATGCCCGTCCACCCACACTCCCGGCCGGATCAGCCCCGTGAGGTCGGCTGCCGCCAGCAGGTGGCACGAATTCTGGAATGCACGAGCGGCAGCGTCCGCTTCGACCTGGCGTGCCGCCCACGCTTCGACTATGGCACCATTGTCCCGCACGCTGTCCTCGACGGCCCCCACAGCGGCTTCGCTCACGGCGGCGCGGACGGGCTGTCACTCTACTGCTCGGCGCCGCTGCGCGAAGCCGATGACGGCTTCCAGTCCGAGGGGCTCCTGCGGGCCGGCGAGAAGCTGTGCGCAGCTGTCACCTACCAGCCCCGCTTCGCCCACGCTGTGGAGGCGCTGGATGAGGAGGGGCTGGAACGCCATCTTGCGGAGACGAACCAGTTCTGGCAGGAGTGGTCTGCGCTCTCCACCTACGACGGCGACTACCGCGATGATGTCCTTCGCTCCGCCCTCACCCTCAAGGCCCTGACCTACGCGCCCTCTGGCGCCCTGCTGGCCGCGGCGACAACCTCCCTCCCCGAGGCGATCGGCGGCTCACGGAACTGGGACTACCGCTTCACCTGGATCCGCGACGCGTCGTTCGCTCTCTATGCTCTCTTCATCCTCGGGTACACGGGCGAGGCGCGGGCCTTCAAGGACTGGCTCGAGTGGAGCACCGTAGGGCGCGCCCGCGACCTTCAGATCATGTACGGCCTGGGGGGAGAGCGGCGGCTCACCGAGATAGAGCTGCCAGAGCTGGAGGGGTACCGTGGCTCGCGTCCCGTTCGCGTAGGCAACGCGGCGTATTCCCAGTTCCAGCTCGACATCTACGGCGAGGTGCTGGACTCGGCGCACCTCTACCGCAAGTTCGTGGGCGGGATGGACCCGCAGTACTGGCGGTACCTGCAGCGGGTCGTCGACTTCGTTATTGACCACTGGCGGGAGCCGGACGACGGGATCTGGGAGACGCGCGGCGGCCGCCAGCACTTCGTCTTCTCCAAGGTCTGGTGCTGGGTGGCTCTAGATAGGGCGATCAAGGCCGCCCGCGCCCTTGGCCTTCCGGGAGACGTGGAGCGCTGGCGAAGGGTGAGGGCCGAGATCAGGGAGGACGTGCTGGCCAAAGGCTACGATGCCCAGCGCGGGGCCTTCGTGCAGGCCTACGGCAGCAAGGCGCTCGACGCCGCCAATCTGATGCTTCCCCTGGTCGGGTTCATTCGGGCCGACGACCCGCGGATGCGCTCGACCATCGAGGCGATCGAGCGTGAGCTCACGTCCCCCCAGGGCTTCGTGTACCGCTACAGAGGCCTGGACGACGGTCTGGCCGGTGGCGAGGGCACATTCACTATCTGCACCTTCTGGCTGGCCGACGACCTGATCGCCCTGGGCGAGATCGATCGGGCGCGAGCCCTATTCGACACGCTGCGGGGCTACGCCAACGATCTCGGCCTGTTCAGCGAGGAGATAGACGCAGAGTCCGGCGAGATGCTGGGCAACTTCCCGCAGGCGTTCACCCACCTCGCCTTCATCAACACCGCGGTCCAGCTACACAAGGCGACGCGTGGGGCGAGCGCCCAGCCGGGTGAAGCAGCAGGAGAGGGCTGATCATGAGAGCAGTGGTTGTCACCCCCAGAGAACAAGGAAGCGGGCGACTCGCCGAGGTGCCTGACCCCCAGCCCAGAGAGGGCGAGGTCCTCGTCCG
>DAOVEW010000207.1 GCA_030668755.1 Bacillota bacterium
GCCTTTGCCATCGCTCTCTGTCTCCCTGTCCCAGTCTCTCCCTCGGGGTAGCGCGGCTGAGACAGAATTCGGTTGATGTCGACTGTCCTGGGCCGCATTATACCCATCGGCGAAGGCCTGTCAAGGCAGGAAAGCACGAAAGCGGCCGCGAGCGCGCGCTCAGGTTTCCGAAGGCAGTTCTGCGCAGCGGAGCCCGCTCCAGGCCGGCATAACCTGCCCACTCGGCCCACGTCAGGAACGAGGGGCGCGTGTCGCAATCTCAGACACGGCCCTGCGGTCCGAGCTTGACCGGCACGTCCGCTCGACGTACCCTACTCGTGCATGCCCCACGTCTTGCGGCTGCGCACCCCCGATGCCTGCCTCCCCGATGTCGTCGCAGCCGTGTTGCAGGTGGACTTGGCGGACAATGGGTAGTCGGGCCGCGCGCGGCGGCCCCCTCGTCTCATACAGCTCCCTCGCGCGGAGAAAGCGTTGTGAGTCGGAAGAGCACACAGGCACGCAGAGCAGTCGGCAGGTCTGCCAGCGGCGCCGAGAAGGCACGGGCTCGTCGCAGGCAGGGACGGCCGCTGCCTGGACCACCACTCTACGAGATGCGGAGGCAGGCGACGGCCCGCCTCCGCGAGCTCTCCAACGCCCTGCGAGACCTACGCCAGGAGTACCTGGACGCAGCCGAGGTCTGTGCGCGCCTGAAGGCCGCTCAGCCCTCCAGCGCCAGCGACTTGGACCCAAATGAGCAGGGGGCGGCGGCCGGGCGGACCCAACCGGCCGTCGCCGAATCCGAGCTCTCAACGGAGGCCGTCGGGCGCGTGCAGGCGTTCGAGCAGCGACTCCGCGAGACAGCCGCTGCGCTGGCAGAAAAGCAGACTGCTGCCGCAAAGCTTGAGGAGATCCGGGATGCGCTCGCTGGCCACCTGGGAAAGGTCGAGGGGAAACTGGCCGACGAGCAATCCCGAGCCGAACGACTCGAAGTGCGAGTCGCCGAACTGGAAGATCAGGTTCGGCAGTTCCAGACTCTCAACCGGCAGTCCACCGAATCCTCTGAGGAGTGGAGGGAGAGGGTTGCCACCGTACAGGCTGAGCTGAAGCGGGCCCAGACGACCAACGTGCGCCTGCGCGATGATATGAGCGGCCTTCTCCGCTTCCTGGACGAACTGGGCACCATCCTCGCACCGGCCGCCCAGCCTCGGTGACCGTGAGCGACCCCGAAGTGTACCAGAATTGATCTGAGGCATCCAGGAGGCCACGGACCGTGCTTTCTGGACACCCCGCGGTTGTTAAGTGACTTTGGGACACCGGCCGGAATGCCCGGATATCATTCTTAGACAGCATAGACAGGATAGCAGCTACTCAGAGATGAAGGGAACCGCCCAGGAAGGCCCGACAGAGTCTCCAGTGAGGACACGAAAAAGGCGCGGGGAAACGCGTGACGATTGAACATGCTCGCGCGTCTAACTGATAGCCCGGCCGCGATGGCCGCGGACAGAACCACCTGGAGAAGGGGGAAGCGATGAGGCACGTGTTCTGTCTTCTCGTAGTGATCGCTGGTTTGACAAGTGGAGCATTGGTTCGGGCCGAGCCTCCCGCGGGGCGCGTCGCGGGCCCGCTGGAGGAACAGTACGACGTGGGGGAACTGGCGGCCGGGAATTGGCTTGTGACCTTAGATTACAGGGCGGGTGGGTTCGTGCCGGTGGAGGGCGAGGTGACGGGGATGGCCTTCGGACCCGGGATGCGCGAGCTGGTGTACTCGGCGGTGGGCGGGGACAGGCGATCGCGGGTGAGGGTGGATGGGATTCCCGCGTTGACGGGAGACAGAGTGTACGGCGGCCGCATGAGACCAGCAAGGCGGCTGCTGTGGACGGCGCCTGAGGGAGTCACGCTGAGAGGGCCGATCTCGTGGTCGTGGGATGGGACGGCGGTAGCGCTGGTGGCGGAGCGTGGGGAAGCGCGGGATCTGATCTCACTCGACTCCGTGACAGGGGAGAAGACACAGCTGACGCGTGGGCTCCGGGTGGTTGAGGTGGCGTGGAGCCCGCGGACTGACGCCATCGCGTTCGTGGCGGAGCAGGAGGGGAAGCGAGAGGTATGGGCGCAGACAATTCCGCCGACGGAGCCGCGGCGGCTGGATTCGGGGGGATACCATCTGCGGTGGACGCTGGAGGGGGAGCTCGTGTGGTTGCGGCCGGAGTCGGAGACGGCCTGGTCGGAGCGAGCGTGGGACCCAAAAATGGCGGCCGTGATGACGATGGCGCCACGCCTGGCGCGCCCGGAGGGGACGTTGTGGTCGCCGGATGGGACGATGTGCGCAACGATAAAGCCGCGGCAGAGCGGAGAGGGGAGCGCGGTGGTGTTCTACCAGATTGGGTCCCGGAAGGGGGATGTCGTCGAGCTGCCGGGATTCGAGGCGCGGCAGCTGCTGTGCTGGTCGCCGGACAGCCTAATGGTGCTGGTGCAGGGGACGACTTATCATGTGCTGGCGGTGACGGCGGTTCCGCCAGGAGCAGGGGCGCGGGCGAGCCTGACGACGCTATATCGGCGCCCAGCTGAGGTGCTCGATCGACGAGCGTCGCTGCTTTCCGGGATGGTGATCGAGCCGGGCACGGGGTCGTTGGCGTGGTCCTCGAACGGAGAACTGCTGGCGTATGTGTTGGGTTCGGAAGAGACAGTCAAGACGGCATATCCAAATGCCGGTCCGGGATGTCCGTTTGGTGGGCTCAGAGTCGAGCAGTTCGAGCGGCGATTCCTCAAGACGCCGTCACCACTTGATGAAGAGGCGATCCAGCTTGAGAAGAACATGAAAGACATCGCGCTGGCCATGCAGATGTATCTGGCGGACAACGGGGACGTGTTCCCGCCGGTGTCGGACGTCGTGGGACTGATGCCAATTCTGGAGCCGTACGCGGGGATGGACGTGTTCATGCGACCAGGTACGGACGAGGTGGTGGTAGAGTGTTTCGTGCCGGAGGGGCTGCCGCTCGTGGAAGTCCGGGACCCAACTCGATTGGCCATAGCCGTGGTAGATTGCCACCCGGACTACTTCATCGCTGCGTTCGCCGATGGACATGCGGAGCGGCACGAGAAGACGGGCGACTACTGGGCGAAGATCGAGGAGTCGTGGTCGGAGTTCGAGGAGCAGAGATGAGAAAGACCGAGCCTCGACAGGTGACGGCTAGCTGTGCTCGGTGGAGGCCCTGGTGGTGTCCACAAACCCATCCCCTCCTGTGCCCCCGAAAAACACCATCCGCTGCTCGCACACGCGCTTCTACCATATCATTGATGTACTGTGACGCGCCCAGTCAGGTCTGAGCCGCCGGGGCTGCTGCGGTCGTCGCAAGCGCGGAGCCGCGGACGGGCCTCTGCGCATATCATCGCGAAGCACCTGGGCTGTCAGGCTGCGCGTCGCTGGTAGCGGTGGTGAAGACCTCTCACAACCCGAATGGCTATCAGCTCCCCACCTCCCGGGTTGATGTTGGCCTCCTCAGGGGGGAGCGAATATTGGAACTCGTAGCTAAGGCATATGGAGTTTCTTGCATTATGGTAACGCTCTGCATATCCATGCCGAGCGAAAATGCCCGGCCGGGGAAACGACCGGCGATTCGTTTCCCCCGCACGCCCTTTCACTCGCTTTCTACCCTCCTGACGATGACTACACCTCCATCGGGCATTCCCCCCCCGAAATCCACGAGAGCCAGCTCATATCCCCGTCCCAAGGCCCCCTGTTTTCGGGTGTGACCCTTTTTCCTGGGTTCGTTCAGGCGGCCCGGCGAAGCGGCGTACTACGGCTGGCCGAGCGTAAGCAACGGTGCCCGGGAGAATCCCGGCTGGGCCTATATGGCATTCGACGCGGAGCGGCTGGATTCGAGTCTCTCGCTGGAGGAGAACTTCACGGTGACATTCCGGCTGCTCGACAGCGTGGGAGAATGGGTCGCGGAGTCGGTGGTGCCGCTCAGTCAAGCGGTCATCGAAGCGGCGAAGGCGGCCGTGGCCGGCGCGGGCGGCCGGCCGCACCTGGTCGTTGGGTGGGACATCCCAGGCGGGCTGCCCGAGGGCACGTATGAAGTGCACCTCGACTCAAGCAAGGGCGAACCGAA
>DAOVEW010000155.1 GCA_030668755.1 Bacillota bacterium
GGAGCTGGTCGGCCGCCTGCCGGGCCGGATACTCGCTCTTATAGTCCCCCGTCAGCACGCGGTACAGCGTCTGCGTCCCCCTGCGCCTCACCTCAATGCGCGCCGGATATCCGCCGCGCGCCAGTTCGTCCACCATCCGGCGCGCTCCTTGTCTCGACGAGAAGACCCCGACCTGGACCGAGTAGCCGGTGGCTTTCTCCGTTTCCGCCGGGGCCGCGGTGCCGCGAACCGGCGGCGTGCTAGGCTGCGGGGTCAGCTGAACGGGGACCAGCGGCCTGCCGCCTGGCTCGGGCTGGCCCTGACCTGCCTGCCCTGCGGGCTGCGGTCTCGGCTGCAGCGGCGCGGATGGAGGGGCCGTGCCCTGGGGGGGGCGCTCCTGGGCCGGCTGCACAGCCACACCCGCGCCCTCCTCCAGCGGCGGCTCCTCGCCCACCACGCCCTCGGGAGCCTCCTCCGGCGGCACCGGAGGGGGGACGTACACGCGGCCCGGCTTGGCCGCTGCGGCCACGGGCTGGGGCGCGCTTGGCTTCAGCGCGTCCGTCCTCTCGAACTTGGGCGCCATGTCCACATACAGCCGGGTCACGACGACCCGGCCGACGACAAAACCGACCGCCAGCACCAGGAGGAGCAGCGAGAACGTCAGGAGGATTGTGGGAAAGCCGCCGTAGCCTGACTGCCTCTTCATCGGCCCGTCCAGGACGTCTACCCTCGGCCCAGCACCTCGAAGATGATAGGTGATTGCCTTGCGCGTGTCAAGAAATCCGTCGTCTTGCCCGGGCCCTCTGCAGGACGAAAGAGATTCGCCCCCGCACACGAGAGCGAGGGCGAATTCCAACATTCCCCCAGACGGCGACGGGCTATTGCTCTTCTCCCTCCATCTGACCGACCTGGATGTCTATGTCCTTCCGCTCCTCTATCCGCTCGATCTTCCCGTCCCGAATCCACACCACGCGGTCCGAGACGTCTATCATCTTCAGGTCGTGGGTCGCCGAGATGATGGTCACCTTCTTCTCTTCGTTCATCTGCTTGAGCAGGGTGATGATCTCCTTGCCTGTGCGCAGGTCCAGGTTGCCGGTGGGCTCATCTGCGAGGACGATCGCGGGGTCATTGGCAAGGGCCCGGGCAACGGCGACGCGCTGCTGCTGGCCGCCGGAGAGCTCGGTGGGCTTGTGGTCGTAGCGATCGCCGAGCCCGACCGTCTTGAGCAGTCCCAAGCCCTTGTCCATCGCGGTGTCGGTGGTCAGCCCCGCGAAGACCATGGGCAGGGTCACGTTCTCGAGGGCCGTCATAACCGGGATGAGGTTGAACGTCTGGAAGATGTACCCGATCTTCCGGCACCGCAGGAAGGCCAGCTCCGATGCGGTGAGCTGGGCCATGTCGACCTCGTCAATGAAGACCGTTCCTTTGGTGGGCTTATCGAGGCCGCCGATCATGTTGAAGAGCGTGGACTTTCCCGACCCCGAGGGCCCCATGATCGAGACGTACTCGCCCCGTCGGATGTCGAGCGCGACATTGTCCAGCGCCCGCACCTGGGTGTCTCCCATCGTGTAGACGCGGGAGAGATCCTTGGTTCTTACGATGTACTCGTAGACAGACATGAGCGGCCTCCCTTTCTCTCCGTCTAGAACTCCGACCGCAGCGCCGCAGCAGGTGGCATCTTGGCCGCTTGCCACGCGGGGTACAGCGCCGCCGCTATGGATAGCATACCGCCAACCACAGTGGCCAGCAAGATAGCAAGCCAGAGACGGATATCGGTGCCGCCCAGTTGGAGCGCGGGCGCCGTCCAGCTCTCCAGCACGCCCCCTCTCCCGATCCGTCCGATGTAGGCCAGCATCATGATGCCCGCTCCAACGAAGGCTCCGGCGACCGATCCCAGAATGCCCAGCACGCCCGCCTCCAATATGAACAGCCGGACGATGAAGCTGTCCAGTGCGCCCAGACACTTCATCGTGCCGATCTCCTTATAGCGCTCCGTGACGGACATGAGCATCGAGTTGACGATTCCCACGGTCGCCACCAGCAGGGACATGGCGGCCAGCCACACGATGCGGGCCTGCAGCTCCGACTGTTCGTGCTCCAGGCCCAACTGCGTCAGGTCCAGTCGCGCCTTCACGTTGGCCGCGGCCGCGCCGAACAGGACCGCGCTGAGGAAGGCGATCCCGAGGAAGATCCCGGAGGCGGTAATGGCCGACCGCCCGAGGCGCACGAAGATGTTCTCCCGCGTCATCTGAAGCGCGCGCGACCACGGCAGAACGATCTGCTTCTGTATCCCAGCTCGGTCCGGTTCTCCGAGCACGCTCCCCGCGCCCTGACTGTCACTCATCGGTTTCTCTCATCCTTCTCCGGTATGCTCACGGCAAAGCCCACCAGCCTTCGCTTCCCCAGATCCCTCAGATAGGTCCGCAAGGACCACTCCGCCTCTGTGCGCGTCAGCTTGTGACGGTCCTGGAATGCCCGCGTCATATCCGCCAGTGTATGTTCCCCATCGCACAGGTCCCATACCTGCTTCCCGACCGAGTCGAGTTCGAGCTGCCGCTCTCTCGGGATCGGGAATACGAGGGTCAGCAGGCGGACCCACCAGGCACTGCGCCGCTCTATGAAGATTCGCAGCCCGCCGTCCTCCGTCGGCTCCGTCCTGATCCCTGTGGCCCGCACCGGACGCGACCCCAAGACCTGCTCCGGGGTCAGGCGCGGCTTTCGCCGCAGCGGCAGGCGCATCCTCAATCCTCCCTGTGGCAGATGATCGAGTCCACCACACCGCTGACTATCTCGCCCTCCCTCCCGTGTAAGCTCTCGACCAGATACAGCCGGTTCGACTCGGGGCAGTGCCACGCCCGCGCATCGAAGTACACTGCCGGCGAGCGCCGCACCGCATGGGCGGCCCGCTTGCGGAGAGCTCCAGCGAACCGCCGCCTCTCACCCCGCGCCACCACGCCCCGGTGGCCCCTGATCTCCGCCTGCTCCGCGCGCCATTCCACATCCCGCCGGCGGCGGTTCTCATCTTGGAACCACTGGTGCAGGGTCCGGTCGCCCAACACGAGCGGCACAAGGCCCCAGCGGGCCACCTTCAGCGTCTCTTTGTCGCGGGCCAGCCGCAGCTCCAGGTAGCGCGTCATCCGCTTCCACCCATCCAGCTCGAAGTCGCTGGGCGCCAGGAACGCCAGCCCGTCCACCGCCCACGTCTCCCATCCCCCGATCCCATGGTCGTCGAGCGATTCCAGCACCTCCTGGGCTATCTCGCGGCCTTCGTCCTGGGCGCGCCAGGAGACCTGTGCGATTAGCGCCCGCCCACAGACCTCGCAGTTCCAAAGCACTCCCATGCCACACTGGGGCCCCCGCCAAACGTAGGTCAGCAGCTTCTTTTTGGGCTTCGCCCGCTTGCTGAGGACTTTCGCGTCGGTCTTCACCTCGAGTCCCGTGGGTCGCTTTCGCTTGCCGACCGTGAGCTGCTTCACGTATTCTTTTCGCTTGCGCGCCAGGTCGATGTGCTTGGCCGACCACTTGACCTGAAGGCGCGGCATGTAGCCATCGTCGACGCGCAGGTAGCCCGACTTCCTATCACCTCCCACTGCTCCGAGCGTCCAGTCCGCCGGGACTCGGGCCGAAATCCCCTGCCAACCTATGAACGTTCTATCGTCGTCATGTGTCAAGCTGCATCACCGTCGGCGCTAGAACGGCAGCGACCGCACGGCCTTGAAGATGATAGTTAGGCCGATGGAGACCATGCCGATCAGGCCCAGACCACAGGTATAGCCCGCCGCGAGGACGGGGGTGTACTGCATCCAGCGCCGCGCGCCGAAGCGCCGCGCGAAGTAGAACTTGCCGAGCAGGCCTCCGACGAACATTGGAACACACCACCAGGTGGCGTAGGGGATTCCCGCCGCGATCCCATAGAACCAGAGAATGGGGACGCGCAGGGCCGTGAAGAGCAGGAAGAGCCCGAGCGTTGCCCCACCCGCGGATGCAATCACATCGAACTTGAGCGCGCGCATCAGGAAGGCCGGCTGCGCGACCTCGTGTGGCAGTGTTGAGGACACCCAGAGGCAGCGCTGGAACGCGTACAGCGGCCAGAAAGTCTGCGCGTAGGGATATTGAGACGACGGAATCGGGCCGGAGCGCCAGAAGAACGACCAATAGGTAAAGCTCGCCGCCAGCATGAGCACCAGCAGGAATAGCTCCGCCTTCACCACCGACTTGAGCTTGATTCCGGTGAGCTCGACCTCCCGAAATCGCTGGGCCATCCAGCCGACGTCTGCAAACGGGACGGGCGCAAACCAGATCGCCACGCCCTTGTAGCCGCTCAGTACGAAGGTGGCCTCCGTGACATACGGAATCTCCATCGCCCGCCCGGTCAGGCCCAACAGGCGCGCGGACATGTAGGACACCAGGGGAGTCCAGAAGAACGCGAATCCAATGAGGAACGGGACGGGGAAGTCAGGGACGAGGATCCGGCAGAGCACGATGTATCCAAGCGTGGCGAGCGACCAGGCACCGAGGGCAGCCCAGATGGGGAAATCGCCCCTCCCGGCCGGAATGTTGGCGTAGCCCCCTAGCTCTCCCGTCCTGCGGCGCACCCGGGCCTTCAAAGTGGCCGCGGCAACAGCATGGATGCCGATGACGGCGATCGCCAGAGCGATGCCGATGCCGAGGCTCATGAACAGGTCGAAGTAGAGCGCGATTTCGCTCTGGATCAAGCCCATGCC